>JAQVSH010000276.1 GCA_028700615.1 Bacteroidales bacterium | reverse complement strand
TTTTAGGTTTTTCTTCAATACTCAATACATTTCCTTTTTGATCCACTTCCGCTACTCCATACCGTTCCGGATCATCTACATAGTAACCAAATACAACAGCCTTGTCTTCTTTCACAACGGTTTGCACACTGCTAACTAGCAAGTTTTGCAAACCGGCACCGTAAAATATATTGTCTCCCAAAATAAGACACACATTATCTTTACCAATAAACTCCTCGCCCAAAATAAATGCCTGAGCCAGACCATCGGGAGATGGTTGCTCTTTATAACTTAATTGTAATCCCAGGTTGTCACCTTTACCAAATAATTTTTCAAAATTCGGAAGGTCGTGAGGAGTAGATATTATCAAAATCTCTCTAATGCCTGCCAGCATTAATACAGAGAGTGGGTAGTATATCATGGGTTTATCATAGATGGGCAACAATTGTTTGCTAACTACTTTTGTGGAAGGGTGCAAACGAGTACCTGCGCCCCCTGCTAGAATAATTCCTTTCATCGTTCGTATTGTTCTTTGTAATACTGCTGGTATTTTCCGCTGGTTACATTAACCAACCATTCCTTGTTGTCTAAATACCAATCAATAGTTAAAGCCAGCCCTTGTTCAAAAGTAACACTCGGGTTCCATCCCAGTTCTTCTTTAATTTTGGTAGCATCAATTGCATATCGAAGGTCATGACCCGGACGATCTTTAACATAAGTAACCAATTGTTCGGATGTACCAGCAACTCGTCCCAATTTGAGATCCATCTGCCGGCAAAGTTCTTTTACCAGATTTATATTTTGCCACTCATTAAAACCTCCAATGTTATATGTTTCTCTGTTCCGTGCCTTATGAAAAACCAGGTCAATGGCGGCAGCATGATCTTTCACATAAAGCCAGTCACGTGTATACTTTCCATTGCCATATATTGGAAGCGGTTTATTGTTGATGATATTGTGTATGCACAAAGGGATTAGCTTCTCGGGAAATTGGTTGGGCCCGTAATTATTAGAACAGTTAGTAAGTACTACTGGCATTCCATAAGTATCTGCATATGCCTTAACAAAATGATCCGAAGCTGCTTTAGATGCTGAGTAAGGTGAGTGAGGGTTGTAAGATGTATGTTCAGTAAATAATCCTTCTTTTCCTAACGCCCCGTATACTTCATCTGTCGACACGTGATGGAATCGTTTTCCTTCCCACTTATTTGACCAAATTCTGCGTGCAGCATTTAGCAGGTTTACTGTACCTATTACATTAGTCATAACAAATTCAAGCGGATTAGAGATAGAACGGTCCACGTGTGATTCTGCAGCCAAATGTATTACACCATCTGGAAGGTATTTATCAAACAATGCTTCAACAGCAGTATTCTCTGTGATATCTGCTTTTTCAAAAACATAATTGGGATACTGTGCAATATCTGCATTGTTTTCCAGATTACCTGCATATGTTAAGGAATCAACATTTACAACACGATATTCCGGATAACGCATAACTAACCTCCTTACCACATGTGATCCAATAAATCCTGCACCTCCGGTTATGAAAATTGTTTTTTTCATCGTTATTTCACTTTATTTCATTCTCTTTTCGCACTTTATTGTACCCTTCCTTCACATAGGGTACGACAAGCACCCACGCAATTCCAACAATCAATCCCAAAAAGGTATAGATGATTAGCATCCGTGCACGGGCTGGTTCCGATTTTTCAACCGGGACGACTACTGGTTCTATAACAGTCAGGATGGGGGTGGTTTCTGTGACGGCAATTTTGGCTTGTTCTTTTTGATTGGCCAGTTCTGTGTAGACACCCAGTAAGAGGGTGTATTCGGACTGCAATTTTTCTTCCCGGGTGCGGGCCATTGCAGAGGTTAGGTTTACGTTGGCATCGCGAAAGCGGGCCAGCTCTTCCTGCTTGGCTTCAAAATTGGCCCGGGCTTCCTGGTAGCTGCTTTCCACAAATTCCAGGTTGGCACGTACCTTTTGCAATTTAAACTCGGTCAGGTATTGCTGGAGTAACTTTTGTGCTTTCAATGTGATCTGGGCAGTCAAATACGGATCCCGTAAAGTAGTGGATAATTGCACATACCCTTGTTTATCATTCAAATTCAGAGAAAAAGATTCATACATACTTTTAAGGACTTTTTGTTCTTTATATGTCAACCGTGGGATACTGTCCTGAACGGCTCCGGAAGCAGTATCCTCTTCTTCCGGTTTTCCCCTTATAGCCCCAATAATAACCCCGGGCAACCCGATGGTGTATTTCTTAATAGCACCCAGCAGGTTGAATTTGTGGTATTTTTTGTCGGTGGCGTATTCTTAATAGGAAATGGGTTGCGGAACGCCTTCAAACGTATATTTGGCATGAAGCAATTCTTTCTGGAAGGATACTTTCTTGATGATGTTGGGATAGACATTGGGGGAAAGCACTTCACCCGCACTGATGTCTCCCAGGCTGATACCGGCCATGGCGGCCAAACCACTCAAACTTCCACCGCTCCTTCGCTCACCTGTTTGGGGAACCAGCGAACAACTTGCCGTGTATTGATTGGGGGTAAGCAATGCCACCACCAATCACAAAGCCATAAATGCCCCGGTTACAATCAAAATCAATTTGCGTTTGACCCAGAGTTTCTGCAGTATCTCTACCAGGTCTATGGTGTCTTCTTCCACGGGTTGCGGTTTCTGTATTTTTTCTTCCATACCTGTATTAATTACTTGGATTTATACGTGAAACGTTCAACAAGGTGGCAACAGTCAGGGATATGACTGACAGCACAGAAGTGGTCACACCAACAACATCTCCCCAATCAGCGCCTTGACGTTCCGGTTTCATGGGAACAATGATCTCACAACCTGGCTCAATTTTGGATCCACGTCCTTTTGATATGGTGTTGTTCATATAAATCACAAACACACGGTTACGCCGGGCACGGAAAGCATATCCTCCTGCATTTTTTATGTAATCACCAACGGACATACCCTTTTGGTACGTCACGGCATTTGGATACATTACGGCTCCGGATATCTTGACCACATTATCCATGGTAGGAATGGTAATTACATCCCTGTCCGCAGTACCAGGTCGCAATCGCATCCGGGTTCCTGCAAAGCACTGACAAGGTCAATACCTACTGTATATGTTGCTCCCAGGGATAAACTTGCTATAGGAATGGAATCTCTCTGGTGTAGTGTTGCAAGATCCATAGTAGTAGTACTCTGTTCTCGTTCATCACGGGTGCGCACACGGGTCATTTTTGCCCCTTTGGCAAAGGCCGTAGGAGTAAGTCCCCCTGCCCGCCTGATAAACGAGGACAATGTTTCGTCTTTACTTGTAAGAGAGTAATTCCCCGGAAAAGTAACTTCACCCCGAATTACTACACGGCGTTGGGCTTCATACCCGGGTGAGCGCCGTACGGAAACTATAT
>JAQVSH010000275.1 GCA_028700615.1 Bacteroidales bacterium | reverse complement strand
CAGCGCCTGTTCTCAGCACGAGATCAGGACCGGAGATCTGGTCCTGAGTTTCAACAAAAATATGCAACTGTCGTTATCTACATCCCTGGCATCCGCTCCGTTAACGGACGGATTTGCCGATTGGGATATCTTGTACCTCGACGGTATGAATGCTACGGAATTTGCTCTGTCTTCAGTAAAAAAGGAAAAGGTGAACGATGCCTTTGGTAACGGAATGCGATACATCCTGAAAGGCAAAAGTTCCGTTAATGGAGTCGTTATGGAAAAAGAAATGAACTTCTCTGTTTACGATCAATTCCCGTCGACGGTCATTTCACAGATCAGCTACACTAACCTTTCGGATTCTGAAGTAAAAGTCAGTAAGTGGGAAACCAATCGCATAGATGTTCTGTCGAACGGAGGCGATCCGGATTTCTGGTCATTCCAGGGCGAGTCCACCGGAAACCGGAATTCATGGCTGTTGCCCGTATCGGATGGCTTTTACCAGAAGAACTATATGGGTATGAATGATTCGGACTACGGAGGCGGCATCCCGGTCATCTGTCTTTGGCGTCGTGATGCCGGTGTTGCCATAGGGCACCTGGAACCGCAGCCCCGGCTTGTATCTCTTCCTGTCACGAAAACAAGCGGAGTACCTTCTGCCCGGATAGACATTGAAAAAGAATATGAGGAGGGTGTCGTTCTAAAACCCAATGAAACACTGTGCACTTACACAACGTTTGTAAATGTTTATAAAGGCGACTGCTTTGCTCCTTTGAGAAATTTTTCCCGCCTCATGGAGAAAGCAGGAGTTGTAATGCCGGAATCCGAACCTGCAGCATTTGAGCCTGCCTGGTGCGCCTGGGGATATGAAAGAACCTTTACAATGGAACAGATCCTGGCCACATTGCCAAAAGTAAAGGAACTGGGACTGAAATGGGCTACTGTAGACGATGGTTTTCAGATAGCTGAAGGGGACTGGGACCTGAACAAAGACCGATTCCCCGGAGGTGATGCCGATATGAAAAAACTGGTTGACGAAATTCATAAATACGGATTAAAAGCCCAGTTATGGTGGGCTCCCATGGCGGCCGACCCCGGAACAGCGTTTCTGAAAGAGCACCCGGGCAGCATTATTCTTTCCAGGGATGGGAAGCCCAGGGATATTTCCTGGTGGGACAGCTGGTATCTTTCCCCCGTCGATGGCGACGTACTTGCCGAGACACGCCGTCTTGTGGAGAAATTCATTGGAGAATACGGCTTTGACGGACTTAAGCTGGATGGTCAGCACATGAACTGTGTGCCGCCTGACTACAGCAATGCCCATCATCCGGATGATCCGGAAAAAAGTGTCCGAGAACTGCCGGATTTCTTTAAAACCATTTATGAAACGGCCCGGAACATTAACCCGCATGCGGTTATTCAGAATTGTCCCTGCGGTTGTTGTATCTCTTTCTATAACCTGGCCTATGCGAACCAGACAGTTGCTTCAGATCCGCTGGACAGCTGGCAGGTACGTACAAAGGGTTATGTGTCAAGGGCATTGGCTCCGCGTACCGCATATTATGGGGATCATGTGGAACTGTCCGATAACGGCGATGATTTTCCAACACAACTGGGAATCGGAGCCGTACCGGGTACCAAATTCACTTTCCCGGCCGATAATCCGCTGGCTAAAGAAAAACAATTGCTGACACCCGGGAAAGAGGCCGTGTGGAAGAATGCGATTGCTGTTTATAATGAAAAAATGATTTCCCTGGGCGAATATGTTCCCGGTCTGTACGACATAGGATTTGACAGGCCCGAGACACACGTGATACAAAAAGACGGGAAAATGTACTATGCATTCTACACCGACCGGGAAACGGCATCGGTGGAACTCAGAGGCCTGCAGGCAGGAGAGACCTATCACGTCACCGATTACTACCATCATATTGATTTAGGAGATATTACAGCAACAGAAAATACCATCCTGAATGTGAATTTTAACAACTATCTGTTGATTGAAGCCATTAAAACTAACCAATATTAACCTATGAAAAAGTATTTATTTCCATTGCTTCTTTTGATAACCATGCAGCTGAATGCTCAGGTTGTTGTAAAAGGTACAGTGACATCGGCCGATGACAAAGGGCCCATCCCCGGAGCAAGTATTTTTGTGAAAGGAACGACCAATGGCGTGGCGGCCGATCTGGACGGAGCGTATTCGATAACGGTCTCTGATCCCAATGCTACACTTGAGTTTGCCTGTATAGGCTTTGAAACTCAGGAAATTCCAATCCGCAACAGAGCACAGATAGATGTGGTCATGCAGGTGTCACGCATACTGCTTGACGAAGTGGTTGTGATGGGATACAGTAATAAAACCAAAAACGAAATTGCCAGTGCGGTTACCGTAGTTTCTGCCGAGAAACTGATTGACGTAACCAGCCCCAACATTGGTGATATGTTGCAGGGAAAAGTAGCCGGTGTATCGGTTATCAAAAGCAGCGGCGCTCCAGGAGCAGAACCCTCCATTCGCATAAGGGGTATTTCCTCCATGAATGCACCTCAGGATCCTCTGTATGTTGTGGATGGTATAATCGGTGGTTCCTATGATCCGAACGACGTGGAATCCATCACCGTTTTGAAAGACGCCGGTGCCACCGGTATGTACGGAGCCCAGGCTAATGGCGGGGTGATTGTTGTTACCACCAAAAAAGCCAAAATGGGTGAACCTGTTTTCAATTTCAAGGCAAGCGTAGGTATTACCCAGGCCGATTTCAGACGCCAGAAAAGGATGAATTCCAGCCAGCTTTACAACTACTACAGGGAATATTTCCGCGATCCGGAAACATATCTGGTGGATGACATACAATTCAACAATGTATTACCCCGTTCTGTAACAGAAACAGATACAGACTGGATAGATCTGGCGTTTAACCCGGGATTTGTGCAGAATTATCACCTGTCACTCATGGGCAGGACAGAAAAACAGTCTTATTATTCCAGTATCTCTTTCTATGATGAAAAAGGAACCCTGAGAAATACAAGTTACAAACACCTGAATGTCCGTTCCAACAACACATTCAACCTGACCAAATGGCTGACCCTTACCAGCAATATCAATATGTCTGCCAATATGAGGAATTCCATGGATGACCTTATTTTGTACTATCTTGATAATTCCCTTCCTTTTGACAGCCCCTACGATTCAGAAGGAAACCTGCGCAAGTTTGCCGGAGCAGCCGGAATATGGGCCCGCGACAAGGTCAACCCCCTTCTGGCTTTTGAAAACGAAGAATTATCCAACAGAAACAAGGGCTTTGGTCTTGATTACGACCTGGTATTGGATGTTAAGATAACTCCCTGGCTGTCTTTCGTATCTCAGAATCGTGTAAGCGCCAGCACCTCGAAGTATCATTTTCACAGGACTACAAATATTGAATACATGCAGTC
>JAQVSH010000274.1 GCA_028700615.1 Bacteroidales bacterium | reverse complement strand
ATTTGCTGGGGAGCATGAATACCCAGTTCACGGATAAACCAATCGTAGAGAGGTCTGTGTACTTCAAATTCCAGCGTGCAGATCGAATGGGTAATGCCTTCTATTGAATCACATTCTCCGTGAGCATAATCATACATGGGATAAATACACCATTGATTACCCGTACGGTGATGATCCGCAAAAAGGATGCGGTACATAATGGGATCCCTGAGCAGCATATTGGGAGAGGCCATGTCTATCTTAGCCCTTAATACTTTAGAACCTTCGGGAAACTCACCGGCACGCATTCTGGTAAACAGATCCAGATTTTCTTCTATGGAACGGTTCCTGTAAGGGCTCTCCATTCCCGGCTGGCTGACCGTACCCCGGGTTGCAGCGATTTCCTCCTGTGTGAGGACGCAAACGTATGCTTTGCCTTTTTTAATCAGTAAAACAGCCCATTCATACAATTGTCCAAAATAATCAGAAGCGTAATATTCTCCATCCCATTCAAATCCGAGCCAGTGAATGTCTTCTTTGATGGAATCGACATATTCAACGTCTTCCTTCACAGGATTGGTGTCATCAAAACGCAGATTACATTTCCCGTTGTATTTCTTTGCGGTCCCGAAATTCAGGCAAATAGACTTTGCATGCCCTATATGAAGATATCCGTTGGGTTCGGGTGGGAAACGGGTATGCACCCGGGATCCGTTCTTCCCGTTCCTGAGGTCTTCGTCAATAATCGCGTGAATAAAATTAACCGGAGCCTTGGTTTCATCTCCCGAAACCGGCACAATCAGATTTTCATCTACCATGGAATTTCTACTTTAATGCTTGTTCTTGAATGACAAAGGTAATGCTTAAAACGGTTTTGTAAAGCAAATAAAGTTGTTCATCTTTGTCCTGTATACATAAAAAATGGATTATGGGATGTCAAAGCCATCTTGAAATGGAGGGTATGGAATTTTTTGCCTACCACGGATGTCACCGGGATGAAGAACTCAATGGAAATTACTTCAGAGTGGACCTCGTTCTGGAAGCAGATCTTGATGCAGCGGCGATATCCGATCGCCTGGAAGATACGCTGGATTATGTACACGCATATAAAATAGTCCGCGAGGTAATGGATCAAAGATCGGCCCTTCTTGAAAATGTTTGTTACAGGATGCTGGAAAATCTGTTCGGAAGTTTTCCTCAGTTGCACTATGCCAAAGTAAAACTTTCCAAATTACACCCGGATATCGGCGGAGACATAAAAAAGTTCAGCGTGGTCATGGAAAAAACCCGCAACACGGATTAAAAGAAGTATTTTCCCGCAAAAAGGTCAGCCATCATACAACAGGAAAAAAGAGCAGATGCCACACTGTTTCCGTTAAAAAAAGCTTCCTCCACGCGACTGAGATCATCTGGTCTCACAATGAGATGCTGCCAGATCAACATTCCGCAAAATCCCGCGGTTCCCAACCAGTAGAGTATTCCGAAATTTCCTGCCAATCCCAGCATAACGGCAAGAATGATACTCAATATGTGTACCACGGAAGAAATCATTAATGCACGGCGGACTCCAAGCCACGATGGAAGTGAACAAAGTTTATTTTCTTTATCAAATGCCTCATCCTGCAGAGAATAAATGATATCAAAGCCTCCGGTCCAGCATAGCACCAAAAAAGAAAGCAACACAGGCAAGAGATCAAAAACCCCTGTAAGAGCCAGGTAGGCACCCGTCGGAGCAATTGCAAGACCGAGACCCAGCACAAAGTGGGACAAATGGGTAAACCGTTTGGTATAGCTATAGCCCAGAATAACGATTAAAGCCAGAGGAGACAGATAAAAGCAAAGAGGATTCAACATCCAGGCTGAAAAAATAAAGATCAGCACATTAAGCAAAACAAAACGAAAAGCAGAAGCAGCAGAAATTTTTCCTGCCGGCAAATCCCGTTTCCGGGTTCTGGGATTGATCAGGTCAATGTCCCGGTCTGCCCAGCGATTAAAAGCCATCGCCGCATTTCTGGCACTGACCATACACATGAGTACAAAGACCAGAGCAGTCCAGGAAAAGGTAGCGTTTCCCCTGGTAAGGGCAAGAGAAAATCCCGCCAGAGAGAAAGGCAATGCAAAAAGAGTATGCTCAAATTTAACCAGAGAAAAATATTTAGCAATCCGTGTCATAAGGTTCAGACATAAGAATTTCCGCCAATTTGAGATCCTGGGGAGTAGTAATTTTTATATTTTCACGATTTCCCTGCACCAGATGAACAGGATACCCTGCATGCTCAAACACCCCTGCATCATCCGTAAATGATTCCTGTTCAGCCTTCAGAAAGGCGTCTTTAATCATGGAGACCCTGAATACCTGCGGGGTCTGAATAATTCTAAGGGCAGAACGGTCTAACTGCGCTGATCCTGAAGGATGAACCGCTCTGACGGTCTCCACTATCTCTGTGGCAGGAATCGCACTGTGATATTTCTCTGCCTCGCGAAAACAGGTTTCTATGGTTTTCAGGCTGACCAGAGGCCTTACGCCATCATGAATTCCGACAATTCCATCTTTTTCAATGACTTGCAATCCATTTGAAACAGAATGAAACCGGGTTTCCCCTCCAAAAACAATCCGGTGGGGAATGCTGAATTGAGCCTGTTTACAAAGAGAGTCCCAGCTTTCTTTGTGCGCATAAGGAATTACCAGTATAATAGAAAGATCCGGATCAAACCGGTAAAAGCGTTCCAGGGTGTGCATGAGAACCGGTTTCCCTTTTAAGGGCAAAAATTGTTTAGGAACCGACCCTCCCATACGATGACCGGACCCCCCGGCCACAATGATTATATAACGATCTGTCATGGTTCTTCAAATTTTATACGGATATTGTCATTGCATCCGAGACTCAGAAATTCATCAATCCGGCCATGACGGATCGCTATTTCCAGCAAATCCATAGAATTAAACAAAGCCATCAGATTACCGCTATCTTCCTCATTATAACGCTTGCTGATGCGTTGAATGGTACGGGCCCGGCTTTTCAGCTGAATAACAAAAGGACGTCCCGCACCGACTTTCTCAAATAAATCCCGGGGGACATTGGTTATGGCGTTTCCAAAACTATCAATATGAATAATGGTACCTGTAATTAAAGACGAAGAATAGGTAGGTAGTAGCGGAGAGCTTTTTTGAAAATTTTCACGAACAGAGCCTAATGCGTCCAGAGACTTACCACTCAATAAATGTAACGCGGCAGGAGCAAAAACAGAAAGCGCCGGAAAAGAAGGGGACAAGGAATCATCAAAGGCGGTGATTTCGACCACCTGATCGGGTTCTCCGGAATCAATCAATCCGAATACGCCGTTGTCATTACAAAGAAAATAGTGCCCGTGGGAAGAAATAGCCAGAAAAGGAGTTCTTGCCGAATAATCATTTCCTACGCCAATCAGATGAACACTCCCTT
>JAQVSH010000026.1:779-13770 GCA_028700615.1 Bacteroidales bacterium | reverse complement strand
TATAGCAAAATATATAAAAATCGCAAATATATGAAACTTAAAAAATTATTAATTTTAACAATTGTTTTTTCAGGAGTTCTGTTAATTTCTTGTAGTAAACAAGATGCAATTTATACTGCAGAAGAAACCTATGTGCTTGATTATCTAAACACAAACACTTACAAGTATGGGAGTGAAACTATGTTTTTCAAAGAAAGATATATTCATCCTGCCATGCAAAGTGTAAAACTGGATAATGTTGTGACTGGTATTCATCTTCATGGAAAGGTCGATATTTCTATAGGTGCAGGAGTTCCATCAGAATACTTTTACGCTATATCGAACAACGGGGAGTATTTAACTACTTATCAAATGGCGAATACGTGGGGAGCGACATATCAAAATTATAAATTTAATATTATTGATGAAAACACTTTTACCCTTCAGCCAACAAAACCAATATTCAACAGAGAATTTGGCGAGCTTCAAACATGGATCAAACAATAGAACATATTTTTATTAATTTAAATTTTTATATATGGAAACGTCAACTTTTTTGGAATGGTTTATTGGCATCTTGATAGGCTTAATTGGAGGCTCTATCATTGGAGGCGTGATAGTTGCAATTTTTACTTAACCTAGTAATTTTATATATTATGGTCATTGATTGGGATAAAGTATTAGACATAGCTTTAGTAGCAGCTGCTGTAGCATTTATTTTTACGCTATTTTTTGGGTTTTCAATATTTTATTGATTTTGTTAACCTTGCATCTTGCCTTAAGGTGAAATCTATCTGTTTTTCATTATTTACACATGGTGTTTGTGATAATTAATAGTACAGATAGATTTTGCCTATTTTATTTTTTCTACGAATTTTCCAGTAGTAGCAAATTCAATTGTTTTATAGACAGACAATAAGTCTGTATGTAAATATTTATTATTGGATTTGTCGCTAAAATTCCACAACCTATGAAAAATATAATTTTGTTATTTATTTTATTTGCATGTACGTTTATTTCTGGTTGTGCCGAACAAGAAAATCCCAAGATTGTGCCTGATATCAATGTCGTTAATGTAAGTGAAGAAACGGATTGGGATTATTGGGTTGGAGGATCAGATGATTATTTTTTCTTAAAAACTGACGGTCCTTTACCGAGATTTGCATCTTTCTTTTCTTCAGAAACAAATAAAGATTATGCTGTTTTTTTTACAGAAGACGGATATCTGGATAAAATAGTTGTTGATGACTATATTTTTATTCTCAGAAATCCGGATGGTAATTTGATCGATATTGGCATTATATACCCAAATGATGAAGTAGAAATCATAAGAAATGTTCAGACTGAATACGATTGGTCAGATAGCGCAGTTAGAACAAAAGCACAGTCCGATAACATTAGATGGGCTGCCAGGGCAATTGGCGCAATACCATGTGTGATGTTGGCTGTATCAGGATTGACAGTCGTCACTCTGCCATCAATGATTTATACGTGTGGAACATACATCGCAAGTCTTACTGCTAATATATTAGTGCATGAGTTTGATATACATAATGGATTCACAGAGTTTATGTCCTTTTATGGTATAACTTCCCTGATAAACAATACGAATCCAGGTGTTGCTACATTATTTAGTGTTGCTTCGCGCGCATTTCACACAATTGCAGACGAAATAGAGACAATTGAAAATGATCGTGCTGATGATATACGTGTTGTTGAAGGTGCATTAGAGTATGGCTATGGAGATGTCCAGGTAACACTAACATGGAATAATACTGCAGACGTAGACCTATATGTTTATGATCCATTTGGAGAAACGATTTATTGGTACAATAAAGTTTCTGAATCAGGTGGTAAATTAGATGTTGATGACAGGAATGGATATGGACCAGAGAACATTTTTTGGCCATCATTACAGGCGCCAGCAGGAACATACGAGGTTTATGTCCATCATTACTCAGGTGCCACACCCTCAAATTATACAGTATTAGTAAATGCATTTGGCAGGAGAAAGACATACTCTGGATCCATTTCTTATAAAGAAACAGTACATATAGCTGATTTTGATTCACAGGGAATATACTCTACCAGAGTTGTAGATAAATGGTTTGATATGATTTTACTAGAAAAATAAATCTATTTCTGTAAAAACACAAAATCATAATGACTTAGCTTTTAGCAGGTCTAACCTGTCTGGACAGTGCCATAACTGAAAAGTTATGATAAGCCAGATTATCTAAACTTTTGGATAATCTTGTTGAAAGGTTTTGGAGAACGCTCAAATGGGAATATATTTATTTGAACCTGGCTGAGGATGGCGAGGAATTTCAGAAAGGCTTAAAAGAGGATCTTTACTACTACAATAACCAACAGACCCATAAAAGCCTGGATCATTACACTCCATATTCCTAGTACGAAAATGCTGCTTAACCGTTTAAAATCATCAAGAAATTAAAGAACGTAAAAACACAAAACTAAACTTAAAAAGCTACCCCGGTGGTTGAAAAATGGGAAGTATTAAAGAGAGTTAACATGGTTTTTTAAGGGGCAGGTATGTATATAAAGTGTAAAATGAGTAAGATCCAAGTGTGTACTTGTCCCTTTGATTTGATAATAAGGAACTTAAATCTGGTTCATCGCAATCTGGACAACTTCTTGACATAAAATACTGATTGAAGTAGAAAAAACATTTCCCCAAAGTGCCCTATTTTCCAAGGTTTCGTTTATACTTCTTTCTACTTTAGAAACGAAAAAAGATGTGCCAGGTGTAAACAGAAACGAACAATGCAATATTTTCAGAAACGAAGGATGCAACGTTTTCGGAAGCAATCGTGCAACATTTTCAGAAGCAATCGTACAACGATTTCGGAAGCAATGTTACAACGTTTGCAAAGGTAATTTATTTTTGATTTTTTCTCATTTTTAGAATATTGTTTGCCTGTTTTTAAGTCTGTAACTGGTGCCGGAGAGCTGTATAAGTTGACATTTAAAAAGGATTCTGTCTAGAAGGGCTGTTGCAAGGACTTCGTCATCGAGGGCTTTTGCCCACTCTGCAGGCGATTTGTTGGTGGTTATGATATAGGAGGTGGACTCGAAGGTGTTATTGACAAAGGAGAAAAAGAGATTACCTTCTTCTTGGCTCACAGATATATTCATCAGGTCATCGATTACAATGACATGGGCTTCACGCAGTCGTTTATATTCTTGTTTGGCACTAGGGATAAGGTCTTTAGTCTTAAGCGTGTTTAATATTTCTTCCATACATCTGAAGTATGCTTTATACCCTTTATTGATGGCATCATTACACAATCCTGAGGCTATCAGTGTTTTACCTACACCACAAGGACCTGTAAGCATGATATTATAGCATTCATCCACCCAGTGTAACTCTCTCAGCTGATTGAGCTGTGTGTTCGATATTCCATTGGATAAAGAGGAGTCATAGTTATCCAGATTGTGAGCCAGAGGCATTTTTGCAAGTTTACGTCTTTGAGCCAGTTGTTTTTCTGTTCTACACTGCACCTCCTGTTCCAACACGTTGCAAAGGAAGTCGTCATAACTGGGAGTGCTTTTTTGTGCAGCAATAAGTATGTCAGATGCATTGGCAAAGAGTGATGACAATCGAAGCCTTTTAGCTTGAGCCTTGATCAGGGTGAGTTTATACTGTCCCATGGCTAATTGGCTGTAAAAATGGTTTGATAATCATCAATACAGCTCCGGTTTGGTTCAATATTGACCATCATTCTGGCGGATTCATCCCCCAACGGTTTAACGGGTAACACATCCTTTCGCTCATGGGAGCTGTTTCGTCCAAAAGTAGAGGCCAAAGCCTTGAAGTCGTTTGCGCTTTTGAAGCGATTTATGTTACACAACGTCAATGCCTGCTGACAGGCTTCCGATCCATAAATATCAAAACAATCAAGCAGTGTAGCCAGCTGATCCCTCATGTACCTGGGATACGTCTCTTTGACCTTGTTTAAAAAGACATTTATTTCGTCCTTGTTGATAAAAAGACTTTCAACCGTCTCTCGTATTTGATCGATAGACGAACTGCGATCACGACGATGATTCTTGTTGATGGTTAGGTTCCCTTTACCTGCAGGTATGACATGCCTGGTTATAAGCACATCTTCCATATCTGCAATAATAAGAGACCCGTTCTCTTCACTTAACAACACCCTGGATTCTTCATTGACATAGGTTCCGGGAGGCACCGAATAGGTATTGCTTTTATAACGTACCGTATTATTTTTTATGACCTTGTATCCTTTTTTTTCTTCAGAAACAGTGATTGGTATATAGGGAAGAAGATGCCGGCATTCCTCTTTCCATTCTTCGAACGGGATTTTGCACGTTGTATTGTGAACCATTGCATTGCCAGTTCTTTGAAGCCATTTTATCCCTTCTTCATTCAAATCATCTACAGTGGTAAACTGTCGGTTCTGAAGAAAGTTTTGTTTGACATATTTGACAACATTTTCGACTTTGCCTTTGCTCTCGGGATCTGCCGGTCTGCAGAATATGGGCTTGAAAACGCAGCCTTTTACATAGCTGTCAAAGACTGTTGTCATAATATAGTCTCCAATATTTTCATCGTATAGGAACACGGCATCCTGATCGTATATTATTTTTTGGGAACGCCATGAAAGTACTCGAATGATTTCTCATGAGCCATGACAGCTGCCTGGCTGTTAAACGGTTTGTCACGGAAACAAATAAATTTGTAGCGGCTATGACACAACAACATCGCCATGAAGTAGACCTTCTTCCATCCTCCCGTGCCTGTTCTGAGCTTCTTTTGTCCAAAATCAACCTGGGCGTATTCTCCGGGGTCGGCATCAGGTATTGCACCGTATTGCCGCTCATTAGGGCTGATCTTTGCAATTCCGTAATCTTGCCGGATCTTCATTACAAAGTTATAAACGGTCCTTGGTGTGATTAACGGAAAGTCCGGATATTCCTCCTTTAACCAATCATGCATTTGGGCGGAGGATGTTTCCGGAAACAATCCAAGTCTTTTTACAACAAACGCTTTGTAGGACTCTAATGAGAAGGGCTTGTTGCCAATATTCGCAATGTAACTCTCATACTCTTCACGGCTCATACTGGTATACTTCCTGAGCGTGCGGTAATTGATACTTAACTTTCTACTAATCCATCTCAGAGAATAATGTTGCCTGAGATAATCTTGAATCTGATCGTACATAAGTAGTAATGTGATTTGTTTTTTCTCCTTTGTTGTCATGACATTTCCTTTGCTAAAATGATGACTCAAAGGTCTTATTTATTCCGTTTTACCGTTGTACGATTGTTTCCGTTTTTGCTGTACGATTGTTTCTGATTTTATTGTAGGATTGTTTCCGTTTTTGTTGTATTGGTCATTTCCGGTTACAAGCCCTGTTTAAAGATCCCGTAATCACCATAGACCAGGCAGCCAAGACCTGTAACCTGAGTTTTAAAGCTGCCAACGATTTAGTAACAAAAATGCAGGGAAATAAATATTTGAAAGAGCTTACCGGGCAAAGCCGGAACCGGATTTTTATTTTTGAACCTTACATAAATATATTTTAATGAATAAAATAAATGAATGAAGGACAGACATACCTTCCCCTTCGCCCCCTCCAAAGAGGGGCTTGTCGCTTAGCTCCGGGAAGAGGTGCTGAATTTTTTTATAATTTTCCTGAACGGACCCGGCTGAGTGATTCCGGTGTCATTAGCAGATATGATGCAATATGGTTTATTGATGCTCTTTTGGCCGCCTGGGAAAATTCAGTCATAAAATGGTCGTATCGCTGCCTTACCGTTTCAAATCTCCAGGAATCGGCTTTTTTCTGGGATACAATTAATATTTCTTCAAGAAGTTTGCGATGATACGTATGAAAGACGGGATATTTTTCAGACAGTTCAATTAGTTTTTGGTAGGGTGACAGGTAAACGACACTTTGTTCGAGTGCTTCTATGATAAGAGACGAAGGTTCATTGTTAAATAAACTTTTTATACACATCATACCTTGTCCCTCACTGGCAAAGTGTTCAGTAATATCCCGTCCATCCTTGTAATAATACTGCCTTAATAATCCGATTTTTACCCAGTAAGTGCTTTTGGCAATTTCTCCCTGATTAATTAAAATATCACCTTTATTAAGATTTATTTTTTCTAAAAGGGAAGAAAATAAAAGCAATTCTTCTTCCTTCAGATTCACGTATCGACTAGTAATTGAAAGGGCCACTGCGAGCGTTTCATCAATCATCATATACTCATTAATTATATTCAAAATAAATACAATTTTCTGATATAGATCAACGCCGAATTACTTGTATTGGTGTATTTTTGACATAGTTGTAATAAATAAGTACATAACCGTTAAATATGAAAAAGATTATAAACATTTTCCTTTTTTCAGCTGCAATAGTTTGCACATTGCCAGTTATGGCACAGCCGCAACTCAATGAAAACAATATCGATCAAGTGATTGCTTCAATGACCATTCAGGAAAAAGCCGCTATTCTTGTTGGTGATGCCTGGGGTACCAGGAGTATTTACCCACCTGACCCCGACAGCAAGTTTCCTTCGGGTACCGTATATGTGCCGGGTGCCCCGTTTTCCACACGCCCCATTCCACGCCTTGGCATACCCGGAACGGGCATGTCTGATGGCCCTGCCGGTGTTCGCATGAACATTTCCAGACCGGGGAGCGACAAGAAATATTATGCGACATCGTTTCCTGTGGGCACCGTAATGGCCTCGACCTGGAACACCGAATTAGTTGAGTATATGGCTACCGCAATGGGGCGCGAGGTGAAGGAATACGGTCTGGATGTGGTGCTTGGTCCGGGAATGGATCTTCAACGCAATCCTCTGTGTGGAAGGAATTTTGAGTATTTTTCCGAGGATCCCTTTTTAACCGGCAAGATTGCTGCTGCAGTGGTGAACGGAATCCAGTCCAATGGCGTAGGTACCAGTCCCAAGCATTTCGCAGCCAATGATTCCGAGACCAATCGTTTCTACTCGGACAGCCGGATGAGCCAGAGGACTTTGCGCGAGATGGCTCTCAAAGCGTTTGAAATTGTGGTTAAAGAATCCAATCCGTGGACAATCATGTCCTCATACAACAAAATCAACGGTGTTTTCACTCAGCAGAGCTATGATCTTCTGACAACCATTCTCCGTGAAGAATGGGGTTACGAAGGGATAGTCCTGACAGACTGGGGTTACAAAGAAGGCACAGTTGACGCAGTAAAGGCAGGCAATGACCTTATGGAGGCCGGTTTGGAGTTTGAGATAGAGCGAATCATTGAGGCCGTAGAAAACGGCAGTCTTTCCATGGACGAAGTGGACCGAAATGTGAAGAATGTGCTAAAATATATAGTCAAGACTCCTCGTTTTAAAGGATATAAGTACTCAGAAACGCCAGATATAGAGGCTAATGCCGAGCTCGTGCGAAAGGAAGCTGCAGAGGGTATTGTCCTTCTGAAGAATGATGATCAGTTGTTGCCTCTGAAAAATGTGAAAAACGCTGCTGTGTTTGGTCTCAATTCCTACAAAATGATTGCCGGTGGTACGGGCTCTGGTAATGTAAACAAGAAATACATCCGTAATCTGGACGAGGGCCTGGCTATTAATGGGATAACCGTAGATACCGCTATTGCTGATTGGTATAAAAAATATATTGCTTATCAAGACATTACACAAAGCATTAATCCTGTTAACCAGAATGCTGTACTTCTTGGCAGTGCTGTATTAACCGAGCCGTTGACTCCGGCGGGACTTACGGAACATAACTTGAGTACCAACGATGTGGCCATCATAACCATTGGAAGAAATGCAGGAGAAGGAGGAGACCGTAAGACCGAGGATGGTGACTGGTACCTGAGTGCAGCAGAACGTGACCTTCTTCAGGGGGTAGCCGATGCGTATCATTCGGCAGGTAAAAAGGTGGTGGTAGTTTTGAATATTGGTGGAGTTATTGAAACAGCATCCTGGCAAGATATTCCCGATGCTATTCTCCTCGCCTGGACCCCGGGACAGGAAGCAGGGTATATCGTTGCGGATATCCTTACAGGGAAAAGTTATCCGTCCGGGAAACTCCCAATGACTTTTCCTCTCAGGTACTTTGACCTGCCATCATCTCACAATTTTCCTTACAATTACGTAGGATCCGGAACCATGTACCTCGATTTGGGCAATGCTAAAGGGGAGCGTCAACCTAAGAAAGATGTTGACTATATAAATTACCGGGAAGGAATATGGATTGGTTACCGTTATTTTTCTACTACAGGCAAGACCGTCGCGTATCCATTTGGATATGGTTTGGGATTCACTACTTTTATATATGAAAATCCTGTGGTCAAAATATCAAGTGATGGTACCGTCACTGCCAGTATTACCGTGCGCAACAGTGGTAACTCAGTAGGCAAAGAAGCTGTGCAGCTATATGTGACTGCTCCCTGCGGGGGACTCGCAAAGCCTGAAATGGAACTTAGGGCTTTTGCAAAGACAAAGGAATTAAAACCTGGTGAATCTCAGACACTCACAATGAAGATTGATGCTTACACGTTGTCTTCCTTCAATGAGAATAAGTCACAGTGGGAAACTGCTGCAGGAAAATATACAGTTAAATTTGGAGCTTCAAGTTCCGATATTCGTTGCACTGCCAGTTTTGTGGTTGCAAAGTCTCAGGCATGGCCGGTACATAATGTAATGGCTCCAAAGGAACCAATAAATGAAATTTCTGTAAATTGCCGTTAAAATTAATTTAGCATTATATAAAACGTCTTATTTTAGGAAATAAAAGAATCAAATGGCGATACATTCAATATCATGATAAAAAAAGGCAAATTAACCATACTCCTAATCTTATTATTTACAGTTGTATATGGACAGAACAAAATTCCGGTTTATGGGGATAATACCAAACCACTAAAGGAACGTGTGGAAGATGCTTTATCCCGAATGACATTAGAAGAGAAAATAGCAATAATTCACGCGCAATCTAAATTCTGTTCTCCGGGAGTTGCCCGGCTTGGTATCCCGGAACTATGGATGACCGACGGGCCTCATGGCATAAGGCCGGAAGTGCTTTGGGATGAATGGGAACAGGCCGGCTGGACCAATGATTCCTGTTTTGCTTTTCCGGCTTTAACATGTCTGGCAGCAACATGGGACGAAGAAATGTCCTTATTGTATGGTGTATCAATTGGAGAAGAAGCCCGTTATCGCGAAAAAGATGTATTACTTGGCCCTGGTGTTAATATTTATAGGTCTCCTTTAAATGGAAGGAATTTTGAATATTTGGGCGAAGATCCCTATTTGTCTTCAAAAATGGTTGTGCCATATATCAAGGGTGTACAACAAAATGGTGTGGCTACATGTGTGAAGCATTTTGCATTAAATAATCAGGAAACAGACAGATTTACCGTGAATGTAAATGTTGATGACCGTGCGTTATATGAAATTTACTTACCTGCATTTAAAGCTGCCGTGCAGGAAGGTGGAACATGGGCTATAATGGGGTCATATAATAAATATCGGGGACAATACGGATGCCATAACCAATATTTGTTGATTGATATTTTGCGAAAAGAATGGGGATTTGAAGGAACAGTTATTTCTGATTGGGGAGGAACGCACGATACCAGACAAGCAGTAATGAACGGTTTGGATATGGAATTTGGTACATGGACCAATGGCCTGGATGACGGGAAGTCGAATGCCTATGATAATTATTTTTTAGCCCGGCCATATCTTGATCTTATTAGTTCCGGTGAGATGAGCACAACGGAACTGGACGATAAAGTACGTCATGTCCTTCGTTTAAACTTTTTAACGGCGATGAATAAAGAAAAGCCATTTGGGGCGATGGTTTCTGAAAATCATATATTAGCAGGTAGAACTATAGCTGAAGAAGGTATAGTCCTCTTGAAAAATAAAGGTGATTTGTTGCCTGTTAATTTAGATAACGCAAAAGTAATTGCGGTAATTGGAGAGAATGCCATAAAAAAGATGACTGTAGGTGGCGGAAGTTCATCGCTAAAAGCAAAATATGAGGTATCTCCGCTTGAGGGATTAATAAACAGAGTGGGTTCAAAAGCAAAAATAATATATGCACGCGGTTATGTTGGTACAACAGGAGGGACCTATAACGGGGTTGATTCCGGTCAGGATCTGTCAGACGAACGCTCTGAATCTGAGCTGATCTCGGAGGCATGTGAAAAAGCAAAAAATGCCGATTATGTTATTTTCATTGGCGGATTAAATAAGTGTGAACACCAGGACAGTGAATCTGCAGACAGATTTGGGTTAGAATTGCCCTACAATCAGGATAAGCTTATAAGCGAACTTGCAAAAGTTAATAAAAATCTTGTGGTTGTAAATATCTCCGGGAATGCTATTTCAATGCCTTGGCTCAATGAAGTTTCGGCTGTCGTACAAGGATGGTACATGGGGTCTGAGGCCGGAAACGCTTTAGCCGCTGTATTGGTTGGCGACGTAAATCCTTCGGGTAAACTGCCCTTTACGTTCCCCGAGAAGTTAATTGACAATTCAGCACATTCAGCAGGTGAATTCCCCGGCTCAGATGGACAGGTCACTTATTCTGAAGGAATCTATGTCGGTTACAGGTGGCATGAAAAGCAGAACATTAAACCATTATTCAGTTTTGGACACGGGCTCAGTTATACCCAATTCAAATATGGAATGTTGAAATCAGATAAAAAAGAGATGACCAGTTCAGATAAGATTACATTTACTATTGATATCACCAATTCAGGATCTCGGAGTGGAGCGGAAATTGTGCAGCTTTATATAAGTGATCCGGAATCTTATTTGCCCCGTCCGGTTAAAGAATTAAAAGGATTTAAAAAAGTAAAATTGCTGCCCGGCGAAACAAAGTCGGTATCCTTTACAATCGACAAACCGGCCTTAAGCTTTTTTGACCCCGATAAGCACCAATGGGTAGCCGAACCCGGAGAGTATGCAGCACTTGTTGGCGCTTCTTCTTCCGATATAAAAAGCCAACTTGGTTTTTTATTAAAATAGGTTTTGTTAAAACATTCATAATGAGCCTTATTGGTTTACCGCCGGGAAGTAAGCACAAATAAGCAGGATTTGCATATTGATTAATGACTTGCGGTACCTAAATGGAAATATTGTTTACCTTTGTCGAAATAAACAACGCAAGTTCATTCTGATCGTTTCTTTCTTAATATTTTGCCAGACAGGGTTGGCCCGGTTATATTGTTTCGGTAAGTATTTTTCCGCCAATGTCTGGATACAGACAGGGCAAGGAGCAGACGGCGCAGACAAAGCAAACGCAGATGCGGTAAACAGGCAAAATTTATTATTAACTAAATAGAATGGCAAAATCACAATCATTTGGAAAGAAAGAAAACGAAAAGAAAAAACAGGCAAAGCGCCTTGAAAAACAAAAACGTAAAGAGGCTCGCCAGGCCGGCGGAACCTCTTCATTCGACGATATGATTGCTTATGTTGACGAAAACGGTAACATAAGCGATACACCCCCCGAAATCAACCAGAAAAAGGAAATCAATCCCGAAAATGTAGTAATTTCGACTCCAAAAAAGATAGAAACCGGGCCGGTAATATTTAAAGGCAGGGTAGAACATTTTAATGAGGCAAAAGGATATGGTTTTATTAAAGACCTTGGCTCAACAGAAAAATACTTTTTTCATATTTCCGAAGCTCCGGAAGGAATAGCTGAAGGAAACCTGGTCATTTTTGAGACCGAACGCGGAACCCGCGGAATGAACGCAGTGCGGATTGCACTGACAAAATAGTAATTTACACACATAAAAAATAATGAATATTTACGTTTCTAACCTGAACTTTGCCACGAAGAGCAATAGTTTACAGGACTTATTTGCACAGTTTGGCGAAGTTGCTTCTGCCAACATTATTACTGATCGTGAAACCGGCCGTTCACGCGGATTTGGTTTTGTTGAGATGCCAGATAACGGCGAAGCACAGAAAGCTATTGATTCTCTTAATAATACGGAGTTCGAAGGCAAGGTTATTGTCGTCAATGAAGCCCGTCCAAAAACAGAACGGAGTAATGACGGCGGCTATCATCGTGGTGGTGGCTACAATCGTGGTGGTGGCGGTTACAATCGTGGTGGTGGTGACGGTTACAACCGTGGCGGTGGCGGTTACAACAGGAACCGGTACTAGTCCGATTCTGTCTTTTCGGTAACTTATACTCTACTGATCAGCCAGTTGCATTTATACCCGGATCTGAAAAGGTCCGGGGTATGTTTTTGTATTGCCTTTAATCGAAATCAACGTAATTTTCGTAGATTTTGAAACGGGGTATTCCCACGTAGTACAAATCAAAACCACCTTTACCACCGGGCCGGTCAGAGGAGAAAAGCATGAAGTCGTTCGTAAAGTCTTCAAAATAGAAATATTTCAGCACAGGCCTGAATTCATTGTAAGGCGTGTTGATCCGGCTCCCGAAGTTTACGGGATCTGACCAGGTCCCGTTCTCAAACAACGAATAGTACAGATCGTATCCGCCGTAGCCTTCCGGCCGGTCCGAGGCAAATACCATCACATCGCCCATAATGAACGGGCACTTTTCATTTGATTCTGAACAAAGGTTGTCGATTTTGATAATTGTCCGGGGAGTGGGATCTTCCAATGCCCGGGTAAGTCTGCCGTTCTTATTCAGGTCGGCCCTGTATATATCATAATTACCCTCGCGGTCAGAACAGAAATATACATAAGAAGTGTCCGGCGAGAATACCGGATAGGCGTCGTTGAAAGAAGAGTTCAGGAATGATACATCTGCCGGGTCACAGAAGACACCGTCCGTCAGGTTGTGTGTAAAGCGGATGTCCAGGTTGCCTGAAAGATCTGTAGCATATAAAGCAACGTAGTAATAGTATGGAGTGAGAGGTTTGTTTAACCTCATGCCCTGCCTTACAATGTGCGGCCCAAACTCGTTTCCCTCTGAAGAATTGATCTTTTGAACGGCAATTTTCAGGGGGTCAAACG
>JAQVSH010000026.1:0-769 GCA_028700615.1 Bacteroidales bacterium | reverse complement strand
TGCCTGCCATCCTGAACCATTAATGTTCCGTCAGATCGGTTAAAATAGATCTCCAGCACACTGTAAAATAAGTCAAATTGTATTCCCTGGCTGGCCCTGTCGGTAGAAAAAATCAAATGACCGGAAAGCCCCCTTATGGGAGTATCTGAGTTATAGTCGTTATAGGGAGAATTGAATTCATCCAGGCTTACGGGATCTTCCGGAAAAGAACCGTTGGGATATCGGTATCCGGTGAGCCATTCGCATGAAACCCAAAAGAAAGAGGCGATAAAAATAAGCAAACCAAATCTCCTCATGATTTTCCGGGATTTATTTTGACTTAATCACCGTTTTCAGGCAAATAACCTTTTTATTCCAAAGCATATCTGTCGCTATGGTGTATTTCATCCCTTTTTCCGGCCGGAAATCTATCGAATACCTGTTGTTCCCCGAGGGTAAAAACATTCCTATATACGCATTTTCTGTATCTATATCTATTGAACTGCTTAACATTGAAACCGGTGTCACATCCCCTTCATATAGTCTAAAGAGATAAGAGCCTTGGGCATGGTAATACAATGACAAGGTATTAAGCGTCAGTTCCTGGGTATTTGATTTGGAATCGAACTTACTAATTACCAGAAATTCTCCGGATTGCAAGGTGTCTTTGGAACACCCGTACAGAAACAAAGCCAGGGACAGGCACAAGAATAATTTTTTCATAGCTAAAGATCTTTTTATACTAAATGCACAAGATTCCCATTTACTGCATAAAAATTTCTATCTTAGC
>JAQVSH010000273.1 GCA_028700615.1 Bacteroidales bacterium | reverse complement strand
AATAATCTTTTGTTTATGGAGTTTTTTGTTGTTAACGAGGTCGTCAAACAGTACGGGAATCAGGTAGTGCTTGACAAAGTGAATGTAACAATCTCCGAAGGTTCCATTTATGGTCTTTTGGGTCCCAATGGCGCAGGAAAAACCACCCTGATCCGCATTATTAACCAGATTACGGCTCCTGACTCCGGCACTTTGTTTTTTAGGGGTAAAAAGCTATGCAGGGAGGATATTTCCAGAATCGGATATCTTCCGGAAGAAAGAGGCCTTTACAAAAAAATGAAGGTGGGGGAGCAATCCCTGTACCTGGCCCGTCTTAAAGGAATGAGCCGGAGAGATGCCATGACCGCATTGAAGTTCTGGTTTGAGAAGTTTGAAATACAACCCTGGTGGAATAAAAAGGTGGAGGAACTTTCTAAAGGGATGCAGCAAAAACTTCAGTTTATTACCACGGTGATCCACAAACCTGAATTGCTGATCTTTGATGAGCCTTTTAGTGGCTTTGATCCTATTAATACGGATTTATTGAAATCCGAAATTTTGAATCTGCGCAAAGAAGGGGCTACCGTGATTTTTTCTACCCATAATATGGCTTCTGTTGAAGAATTGTGCGATGATATCTCATTGGTCAACCGTTCTAAAATTATTCTTCAGGGATCAGTCCGGCAAATTCGTCAGAACTACAGGAACGGAAATTATGAAATTACCTATTCCGGTATTCCTTCCGAATTTGAAGAATTGCTCCGTCAGAACGGATGTGTTCTTCAAAATTCTGAAAATCAAGGAAGTGAAAATTTTGCTTCTTTGGTTATCCCTTCCGGGTTTTCAGGCAACGATCTGCTGAAGTTGCTTCTCTCCCGAGTAGAAATTCATTCTTTCCGGGAAGTTATGCCGGGCATGAATGATATTTTCATTCAAACTGTCCGTCAATCAGGTTCTTTTAACTCTCAAAACGATTTATTATGAGTAAGATAGGTTTAATTTTGGAACGAGAATATATATCCAGGGTCAAAAAGAAAAGTTTTATTATTATGACCCTCTTGTCTCCGGTTTTATTTGCTGCATTGATTATTCTCCCTTCCTGGTTTGCCATGTCGGGCAGTTCTGATTTGAAAAAAGTGGCAGTAATTGATCAGACCGGTTTGTTTTCGGAATCTCTGAAAAACACTTCAACTCTTGAATTTGATTTTATTCAGGCTTCTCCCGAAGAGTACAAAAAGGAACTCAAATCGGGGGCTCATTCCAGCCTCCTCGTGATTGCTCCGGCTGAGGATTCACTTCAGAATCCTGTGATTAAGCTGTATGCCTATGATCAACCCGGTATTGATGTGGTGAATGCCATTTCTTCCGGATTGGAGAACGATATTGAGTCTCGTAAACTGAAATCCTACAATATTCCTGATATTGATAAGATTCTGGCTTCCGTAAAAACCAATATTGAGGTTCAGACCATCAAAATGAGTGAATCGGGAGAAGAAAAAGAATCCAGTACGACCCTTGCCATGATCATTAGTTACGTATGCGGATTGATGCTCTATATGTTTATTTTTATGTTTGGGGTACAGGTGATGAGAGGGGTGATGGAAGAAAAAACCAACCGGATCGTTGAAGTGGTGATTTCTTCGGTGAAACCGTTTGAATTGATGATGGGGAAAGTTTTGGGAGTCGCACTGGTAGGTCTGACACAATGCCTTATGTGGGCCGTGCTGACCTTGGTTTTGGTGTCTGCCGGCAAAATGTTCTTTTTTGGAATCCTTGATGTTGAAAATCTTCAGGCGGTTTCTGTTGCCGGAGGGGCTGCTGTTGATCAGGGGACCATGGAGGCGGCCCGTATGTTTGGCATGATTAAAATGTTGAATCTACCCATGCTGGCCGGTACTTTTTTGTTTTATTTCCTCGGGGGGTACCTTTTGTATGCCGCTTTGTTTGCCGCGGTGGGTTCAGCTGTAGATAATGAATCGGATTCCCAACAGTTTATGATGCCTATTACCATTCCTTTGATAGTGGCTATCGTGGTATTGTCTTCAGTATTCAGGGATCCCTCAGGTCCGGTTGCTTTTTGGTTTTCTATGATTCCGTTTACTTCGCCCATCATCATGATGGCCAGAATCCCATTCGGAGTTCCGCTGCATGAATTATTCATTTCCATGTTTATCTTGGTGGTATTCTTTATCGGAGCCATCTGGATGGCTGCTAAGATCTACCGCACCGGCATTTTGATGTATGGGAAGAAACCCGGATGGGCAGAACTCTGGAAATGGATCAGATATAAAGATTAAACCGGATATAAAGATCAAAAAATTTATGCAGAGAAATTACCTTGTTTTAAAAACAGGGTGGTGATTTTTTCTGCATAGGTTTTGGAAATCGGGAGGTCGGGAACCTGTTCCTCGTCAAATTCCAGACAGATTCCTTCTTTGTCTTTTTTCAACACTTTTACCCGGTCGAAATTGACGATATAAGAACGATGACAGCGTACTATGGAAGCGTCATTGATTGAATTTTCAATGGTTTTCAATGAATTGCGCAGCATAAATCCGGAAAGTTTGCCCTTACTCAGGTACCAGATTTTCACATAATTGTCCGCAGAGGCAATATACATCAGGTTTTCCTTTTTCATAGAAAGTTTTAACTCCCCACGTTCGTCCCGAAAGGAAAAGGCGTCTTGTTTAGGGCTGTCAGTATTGTTATTTTGTATGGTTTCCAACTGATGTTTTTTGTCTTTCCAGGAGAAATAAAGCCAAAGTACAGAATAGGGAAGGAGAAGTACCAGTGCAGTATTGATTACTGAGCCTTTAAACACATGCCATATATTCCTTTCCGGATTCAGGATAGAGGTGTAGAGGGTGTAAAATGCCGTCATAAAAAAGATCTCGGCGGCAACCCATATAAAAAACTCTCCGTAAAAAAGAGGTTTTCTCCGGGTATGGAGGTACATGATAAAACGGCTCACCACTACCACCAACACTCCTGTGAGAATAATCAGGTTGCTAAAGAAAAAGAATTTAAGTTCAGATACAGGATACCAGCTGGAAGAACTGAATGGTTTGTATATATTAATAAATAGAAGCGCAAACAACGCTGTGAATACAATCAGCCTTAGGATATTGGATTTTTCGTTTATGTAATCCGGGATGGTGTTTCTCATATTCCCTTTTTAATGAATAGCAGATAGTATACGAAGATAGTTTTTTTGTCCCGAGAGACCAAAAAACGAACTCTGGAGCCGCGAAAATTTCACCCCTGAATAGACGATTTCACACCTTTATCCAACATTCCGCCCCTGCCAAATCCTCCTGATCCCTTTAATTTGTTGATTTAAAGAAACTGCTGTTCTTTCGTTAAAAATGGCGGAAAAATGAACCTGAACCAAAGAACGCTGACGCTTAAACAAAAATTTGAATTGGGGAAAAACACCCTGATTGAAGATTCCC
>JAQVSH010000025.1 GCA_028700615.1 Bacteroidales bacterium | reverse complement strand
TTGATTTTAAGAATGGCTCCTAAGACATCTTCTTCTTCGCTGAGCATATTTTTAAACTCCAGAGAAGAAATTTGTGATTCGGCCTTCGTATACGCTTCTTCGATTTCCTCTTCGCTGACATCCCCTTCTTTATAAAAATCAAAAAGAGTCTGAAGGTCTGCTAATTCTGTTTCAATCGTCTGATAAGACGAAAGCCAGTCTTTCAGCGCTGAAACTTTTTTCAGTTGTTCCTCAGCGGCTTTAGCATCTTCCCAAAAAGAAGGATCGTGCGTTTTTTGTTCTTCTTCTTCCAGCTCGATTTCTTTTCGATCGAGGTCAAAGATGCCTCCTGAGCGCATCCCGGCGCTCCATCAGCTCTTTACATTGTTCAGAGGTGATCATGGGGTTTGTATTGTAGGGTTGAACGAACAAAAAATAAACCGCACGGTTTCGGGCGGTTTATTTTGGATGTTGACCTACCAGGATTCGAACCTAGACTGACAGAACCAAAATCTGAAGTGCTACCATTACACCATAGGTCAGGATTGCTTTCCATGAAGCGGTGCAAAAATAGAATTTTTTTTTGAAATGCAAATGGTTGAGCACGAAAAGAGTTTGCAATAAGATTATGGTTCGTATGCTATTGCCAGATTTGATGCCGGATTTGATGCCGGATTTGTTGTCATCGGCTGGTTGCAGGTAACATCCCATTGTTTATTAATGGTTATCTGGGAAGTCATCCCCAATACGGCAAGTGCGATCATGGCACCAATCCACAGTACAATGATGGGAATAAATACCCAGCGATTGAGAAATTGGGCGTTGAAGATAAGCCGGATAGCCAATAAAAGAAGCGCAATCAGGGGCGTCAGTGCCAGAATGCAGAGAACTACTTTGGCAAAAACCGTTAATCCTCCCAATGATTGTATAGAATATACCAGATCGGGATCCATCATATGATTCCAGGGAATGGTTGAAAAAGCAACCGGAATAATAGCGGTTATGGCGAGGAAAGCAATCAGCATCGGTAAACTGACAATCAGAAGGAAAATGCCGAATAATATGGTAAGCAGTTTTAGAAAGATGGGTTTTTCCGGTTTACCGCCATAGACTACCCGACCATATTCCCTCGGATTCTGCGATTCGGATTCCATCTCTTCCCTTACCTTTTTTTCAATGGTACTGATATTGACATTTTCCCCGTACATTTCCAGTCTCTGTCCCGTGGTAATGGCTTTGGGGAGTACTATCCAGAGGATGGCGTATGCCCATAATGAAGCACCGTAGGCAAGAAATACCGCTACAAAGATTACTCTGATCAGCACAGGATCTACATTAAAATAAGTAGCCATCCCGGAACAAACCCCGGCAATTTTTGCATTATACGGATCCCGGTACATTCTTTTGGGCTTTTTCCCTTTTTGAGAGGATTTTTCTGTTTCGCCCCGGTAATTTTTAGCGGCGGCATCTTCTTCGGGAGCATCGGTAATGTCTTCCGGGGTGCCCAGCACCTCAATGACGTGATTTACATCGTAGATATTGACCACGCGGTTCGGATCTCCGGTACGGCTGTGAAAAAGTTCGGCAATCCGGGACTCAATGTCGGCAACAATTTCGGTGCCTTCGGGAGATTTTCCGAAGTGATTGTTCAGTGCATCCAGATACGCCTTTAATGCAGCAAAGGCATCATCATCAATATTAAAGACGATTCCACTGATATTGGTGTACATAACTTTTTTCATCTTGGATTGAAAGTTAGTGAGTTTGAGGTTTAGAATAATTTTCGATTTCTTCGGGGGAGCAATCGATGCTCTGATCTATCGATTTTCTGAGGGTCTCGATGGAAACTAACAATTCATTCCAGGAGGTGTCCAGATCACAAAGGGCTTGACGTCCTTCTTCCGTCAGTGCATAATATTTTCTTGGCGGTCCCTGGGAGGATTCCTCCCAGCGGTAATTGAGAAGACCGGCATTTTTCTGACGGGTCAGCAACGGATACAGCGTTCCTTCGACAACCAGCATGTCTACCTCTTTAAGGGTATTGATGATGTCTGAGGCGTAAGCATCATGCTTTGACAAGACCAGCAGGATGCAATAATCCAGAATGCCTTTCCGCATTTGGGCTTTGTTTGAATTTTCGTTGTTCATAATAATTCATTTTTTTCACTGCTGAACTGTAAATCTTTTTCAGTGCCTAACGGCATAACGATCCAGAGGATAATGTAGAGAATAAAGCCGAATCCTACAAAAAATCCCAGAAGAAACAACACCCTGAAAAGTACGGGATCGGCATTCAGGTAAGCTCCGAGGCCTCCGCAGACTCCTCCGAGAATTTTTGTTTTCGGGTGGCGGAACATGCGCCGGTATGCCTGAGTTGAGGCAGTCGGAATCTTTTTTTCCGGTTCCTGATAGCCCATTCTTTTGAAAGCTTCGGTCAATTCATGCGAAGTAATTACCTGAGAAGGATTCTGCCGGGCTTCAAAATATTCTGCCAGGGAAGATTCTATTTCTTCTTTTTTCCACTGACCTTCGGTAACAGAAATAATGCGGGAGTATACTTCTTCTTCCATTTGGAAAATCTTACCCCCCAGATGAGCTGATACAACTTTTTCCATTTTGATTGATTTTAGGTTGGTTTTGTTTTGACCTTTGTTTTGTTGTTCTGTGTTATTTACAATGCAAAGATATGTATATTTTTTATTACTATGCAATACATAGTAGTAAAAAAATGAAAAATATTTAATTTTTTTTTGAATTGTCTTGTTTTATGAGAGTTATTGGGGGTTTACCTCCTGAGCCGGGTCAAGTTGACTCAGTATTCGGACAGCCTGAGAGACTTTAACTATCTGGGTTGCGGTAAGAGAGAGTTTCTCTTTGGTCTCTTTCAGGGAAAAGATTTTAGGGTGTTTGACGATAAAATCCAGGATATAAGTAAATCTTTCCGAGTGATAAAAGCTCGATTGCGGATTGGACAGGAACCATGCGGTAAGCCGTCCTCCCCGGAGAGATATTTTTTCAATGCCCAAACGGAAGGAGAGAAGGCGCAGTCTCACTACTTCGATCAATTCGGCTGTTTGTGGGGGAAGGGGACCAAACCGGTCTTCCAGTGAGGCAATGTATTTTAGCAATGCTTTCTTATCATTGATGTTGTCGAGTTCCTGGTACAAACGAAGACGTTCTGTGATATTGCCGACATAAGTTTCCGGAAGCAATACTTCCAGATCGGTGTCTATCTGACATTCAGAAACGTAATTTTCAACAGGCGGAAAAGAAACTGCCTTTCCGGACACTTCGGGCGTCTGACCGGCCGAAAGGACCTTCTCTGGTTGTCCCGAAGAATCTGCTTTGTTTTCGGAGAGAAGTTCTCTGAATTCATCCTCGCGGAGTTCCTCCAGCGCTTCGTTCAATATTCTCTGGTAGGTTTCAAACCCGATGTCTGCAATAAATCCGCTTTGTTCCGCTCCGATCAGATTTCCGGCGCCCCGGATGTCCAGATCCTGCATGGCAATATTAAACCCGCTGCCTAATTCCGAAAATTGTTCAATCGCTCTGATTCTTCGGCGTGCATCCGGTTTAAGCTCCCGGACATCGGGAACCAGAAGATAACAGTATGCTTTCTTATTGGACCGGCCTACTCTTCCTCTTAACTGATGAAGATCGCTTAGGCCAAAATGATCGGCACTACTGATAAATATGGTATTGGCATTGGGAACGTCAAGGCCCGATTCTACGATAGTGGTTGATAATAAAATATCAAAATCCCCATCCAGAAAATCCAGCATGACCTTTTCCAGATAATCTCCGTCCATTTGTCCGTGGGCAATGACCGTTCTGACTCCGGGACAGAGTTCGTCCAGCATATTTTTAATGGAAGGTAAATCACTGATCCGGTGATGAACATAAAATATCTGGCCTCCTCTGCCGACCTCATGCTGTATGGCTTCTCTGACCAATTCCCGGTCAAAAACGGTTACTTCTGTTTTAATGGGATGCCTGTTGGGAGGCGGAGTATTGATGATGGACAACTCCCTGGCCCCCAGTAAGGAAAACTGAAGAGTTCTCGGGATAGGAGTGGCGGTGAGAGTCAATGTATCGACATTGACCCGGATGGATTTTAATTTTTCCTTGACCGCTACACCGAATTTCTGTTCCTCATCTATGATCAGTATCCCCAGGTCTTTAAATTTTATCTCTTTATTGACGATTCGGTGGGTTCCGATGAGGATATCAATTTTTCCCTCTTCCAGACGTTTTATGATTTCTTTTTGTTCTTTGGCCGTCCTTAAACGGCAGATAAAGTCAACGGTTACGGGAAATTCTTTTAAACGATCCTTAAAGGTATTGTAATGCTGGAATGCCAGCAGGGTGGTAGGGACCAGTACCGCAACCTGTTTATTGTCCAGCACGGCTTTAAACGCCGCCCGGATCGCTACTTCTGTTTTCCCGAATCCGACATCTCCGCATACCAGATGATCCATAGGATGATTTGCCTCCATTCCTGATTTCACAGCTAAGGTGGCTTTCATCTGATCGGGAGTATCTTCGTAAAGAAAGGATGCTTCTAATTCCTGTTGAAGCATGGAGTCGGGAGAAAAAGAAAATCCCTCTACGGCTTTGCGTTTAGCGTAAAGAAGGATCAGATCCCTGGCAATATCCTTAATTTTTTTCTTGGTGTTGGATTTAAGGTTTTGCCAGGCGGAGGATCCGAGTTTGTATATTTTGGGAGGCTCTCCGTCTTTTCCCCGGTATTTTGAAATTTTATGCAGGTTATGCAGGCTGACATACAGGATGTCATTGTCTCTGTATACTAACCGGATAGACTCCTGATACTTTCCGTTGTTGTTGATTTTTTCAAGACCTCCGAAAATTCCGACTCCGTGGTCGATATGTACAACAAAATCACCGGGATGGAGTCCCTGAAAATCCTGGAGGGTAAGGGATTCACTTTTACTGAATTTCTGTTTTACCTGGAAATTGTGATACCGTTCGAAGATCTGGTGATCGGTGTAGAAGACCCGTTGATGATCGTGATCAATAAATCCTTCATGTAAAGTTCCCTGAATGGGAATAAAGGTGGCTTTTTCAGGAAGGTTTTCAAAAATGGCTTTCAGTCTTTCAAATTGTTTCGGGTTTTCACTGAGAATATAGCAGGTGTACCCCTTTTCCCTGAATATACCCAGATCCTGGGAAAGTCTGTCAAATCGTTTGTTGAAAGCCGGCTGGGGCTGTGTGTTGAAAAGTACTTCGGGTAATTCCTCCGTTGTAGTTTCCATTCCCATTTCCACCCGGGTGAATCGATGATAACGGGTTTCGATTTCCTCTCCGGACCAATAAGTGGCTTCCGGATTTAAAGGGATGCTTTCTTCTTCTTCAGTTATTTCTGTGAGGGCGATTCCGGGAAGTTTTTTCCACTGATCTATGGTGAGTGCAGGATCAATGCTCCATATAAAAGTGGAATCGGGCAATAAATCCAGCAGGCAGGAGGACCCTGAAGCATGATCAAATCTCTGAATATTGGGAATCAGATGGACTTTTTCAAAAATTTGATCGGAGAGTTGGCTTTCGGGATCAAAATTGCGAATACTCTCAACGGACGAGCCGAAAAAATCTATCCGGTAGGGAGTGGGTGCTGAATAGGAGAAGACATCAATGATGCTGCCTCTTACGGCAAACTGTCCGGGTTCATAAACAAATTCTGTCTGGTGAAATCCATATTCCAGTAAAAGCTCCCTGAGAAATGGGATGGATAGGTTTTCTCCTTTGTTGATGGGAAAAGTATGATCTCCAAGGGCTTTGTCCGAGATGATTTTTTCTGAAATAGCTTCTGCCTCACAAATGACAATGCCCGGTTTTTCTTTTTCTTTGGTAAGTTTTTCCAAGACTCCGGTCCGGAGAATCAGGTTTCCTTCATCTATCTGCATCCGGGTTCTGGATCGTTTCCATGCTGAAGGATAGAATAAAAGGTCTTTTTTCCCGCTGGCTTTTTCCAGATCATTATAAAAATAGGCGGCAGATTCTCCATCGGGTAGAATGATCAGATGCCAAGAGGGAATCTTTGGAATAATGGAGGCCAGCGCCATGGCGTTGGCGGATCCGCACAATCCTTTCAGCCGCAGGGATTTTTTTGCGGCAAAAGCTTTGTATAAATCTCCGGTCCGGGGATGTCCCCCCGAAGTGATCTCAGAAAGGAGTTCGGACATGATTCAAAAATTCGGCGCAAAGTTACTATTTCTCCGGATAAATATTTCTTTCCTAATTTTTTGTTCTATTGATTTTTCCCTGGCTTACGTTTTCCTTGTCAATGCTTCTCTGTAATAAATAAAATGATGTCGGAAATATTATAAATATCTGATTTAAAGTGATTTAATTTCGCTGTTTGGCTTTTTGATTTTTTTTGACATAACTTTGGTGCGATTTTTGACAATTTATGCAGATGATATCAATTTTACATTATTGTTGAACGAATCGATTGATTTTGAAGACGAAAACGTTTCTTATAAAATTTATCTTCCTGGCATCCGTCTTTTTTGCATTTGACTGCTCTGGAGTTTCAAAACATTCAACAGGAGTTCAGATTGATTACGAACAGATTAAGGTGAGTGGCAATCTTCGGGTAACTACTCATACCAATTTAACAGATCATTTTGTTTTCAGGGGATCCCCATTTGGTTTTCAGATGGACTTGTTGGGTGCTTTTACGGAACATTTATCGATAGATATACAATATCAACCCACTATTGAAAGCAATGATCCTGTCTCAGAGTTGCTTGCAGGGAAGACTGACCTGATTGCTTCTGCTCAATTATACCCGGAAGATGCAGCTTTTGATTCTGTGATTCTTATTCCTGTTGTCCGTGTGAAACAAGTATTGATTGCACGTAAAAACCGGGAGGATGATGATTTTACCCATAAAAACATTTTTGTTCAGCAGGGATCTTCTTTTATTCCCAAACTAAACCGATTGGGTAAATACGTCAATGTCATGCAAATTCCGGACTATAATCCGAGGGAATGGACGCAGGAGTTAAAAGAGGGCATGATCGATTATCTGGTGTGTGATGAAAACAATGCCAAGGTTCTGATGATGGAAAATCCTGATTTTGAAATGATAGAAGGCATTGAGTGGGATAAGGATTATAAAGTCTGGATGGTTAGGAAGACTTCTCCGAATCTGGCAACATTGGCCCGGGGTTGGCTGGAAAATTTTAAAAAAACATCTGAATATGCCGGCCTGTATGATCGTTATTTTAATGAACGTAATCTGCTGGCCCGGGTAAGGAGTGATTATTTTGCCATGCGGACAGGAAGAATCTCTCCTTATGACGATCTTATTAAAAAATACAGCCGTCAGATTGACTGGGACTGGAAATTGGTTGCTGCCCTGATGTACAATGAATCCGGATTTGATCCTGCTGCGGTTTCCAAAGCCGGAGCTTATGGCCTGATGCAGTTGATGCCGGCGACATTGGAAAAATTTGGGTTGGATACTACGGCTACAGCAGAACAACAAATCATGGCCGGTGTTTTTTATTTAAAAGAATTGGATCAATTTTTTACAGAGTCAGTGCCAGATAAGGAAGAAAGAATTAAATTTGTTTTCGCTGCTTATAACTCAGGCCCCGCTCATATTTTGGATGCTCAGCGAATTGCTTCGAGCATAGGTAAAAATCCGGAGATATGGGATGGCAATGTTGATATGTCTCTGTTGATTAAATCCAACCCGACGGAGACTTTTGATAAGGGGGTGGTTAGATACGGTGTTTGTCGGGGGGATGAGACATTCCGGTTTGTGCGTAATTTAATGTTGTGTTTTGACAGCTACGATCACGCTATTTCCGATTAATTGATTGCTTCCCGGCATTTTCAGAATATGGAACTTTTAATCTGTTTGTGCTATGAGAAGAATTTGCCCCCTGGTATTTTTAAGCTCCGTTTTGGTGCTTTCGTGTTCAATATTATTTGCAATTCCTCCTGTTGAAGAACAGAAGGACGGGAATTATACTCTGAAAGCCGGGAAACTTTCCCTGGTGATAGATGCAAACTATGGTGCCAGGGTGCGTTCACTTCAATATGACGGAAAAGAGATGCTCACGGGACCGGATATTAATCCTACTAATTTCGGAGCTACCTTTTGGACCAGTCCCCAATCAGAGTGGAACTGGCCTCCTGTTGCCGTCCATGATAATAAACCGTATCAGGTTCAGTCCATTAAGAATGGTTATATCATGACCAGCGGAAAGGATGCGAAACAACCGTTTCAAATCACAAAACAATTTAAAGCCAATCCTAAAAAGGAATCGGTGGTGACCACCTATACCATCAAAAATGTTTCCGACAAAGAAAAAAGTGTTGCTCCCTGGACGGTTACCCGTGTTGCCGGCGGTGGAATTATCTTTTTTGCAGCCGATCCTTCTTCTCTCCGTCCTGAGAATATTTTGCCTATACAAAATATATACAATATTCAGTGGTTCCCTTATAATGAATCTCCCAAAAGCCGGAAACTTTTTGCTAACGGAGAAGGCTGGCTGGGTTATTTAAACCATGGAATCTTATTTATCCTTTCTTCGGAGGATATACTTCCCTCTGAGGTGGCTCCTAAAGAAGATGAGCTGGAGATATACGTTGATGCGCGGAAAACCTATATAGAACTTGAAAATCAGGGTAAATACGTATCCCTTAAACCCGGAGAGACTCTCACGTGGAGCATGCAATGGAAACTTCGTCCGTGTCAACTGGATCCTGTTCCTTCTGAGGCGCTCAAGGATGCGGCCTTAAGCTTGCTGAAAAAATAACCTGATGAACCCAATTTCCGGATTGCTTTCATGAAGGAGGGGATGCTTCTCTTGACTTAACGGGTTCCAAAAAGCACGGATAATATTTTGGGATTTCTGGACTGGAAGGTAATATATCTCTGAAGGGTGATTCCCTCAAGACTCCAGGGCATACTGGCAGCGATCATGTACGGGAAAATCTGACGAAAATCTCCGGTGGTGCCAAGGCTTGTCATGGTGATTTTTGCCAACATGGGATTTCCCGGTTTTTTCAGATCATATATTTCCAGAAAGATATTCCGGCTATAGGAAGCAGTTTTTGTTCCATTGGTTTGAGATGGTGTTTTGAACCAAAAGGAGCCTGCTGTATAGTTATCTCCTATTAAGGCTTTTCTGGTTGAATCGGAGACCATGGGCTCTCCAATTCCATAGGCCAGAGAAAACAGATAATCAGCGTTGCTTTGATCTTCAGTGCGAATTAAGTCATATCGGGATGAAGTGTTATTCACTGTTACAGGAATCGTTTTCAATGAGTTTTCTATGTAAGAGGCATATTGGCGGAATTCCTGATTTTCTTCGTTAATATCGCGAAGTCCTGAAGTAATATAATATCCTTTTGAATTTTCCGAAGCCACTGTATCTTTTGCGGGAATCATGGGAAATTTCACACGTTTATCACGAATGGCACTAATGGTCATATCTACATGCTCTCCTGGCTCAAAAATACGTGGGTCATCCCAAGGGGAATAGGGTTTGGTTTCAACCACTGTTTTTGATTTTCCGCAGCCAAAAAGCAGAATCGCACTGAGAAATGCCAAAATACAAGAATGCAGGAAAATTCGGTTTGCCTTCATGATTTTATGTTTTGAATATTCTAAGTATATTATTTTAGCTTAAAGGTATATCTTTATATCTTTTCGTTAAAAACGGAATACAAAAATAATAGTTTTCCATTTCGGAATATTTTATCATCGTGGATAAAAAATCTGTTTCTCTTCCGGTCTTGTCTGACTTTCAGATTTTTGCAAAGCCAATAGGCCCGGTCTGTAATTTGGATTGTGCTTATTGTTATTATTTGGACAAAAAGAATCTCTGGCCTGAATCTACTTTTCGGATGTCCGATCAGGTATTGGAGACGTATCTGACCCAACATATACAGGCTTGTTCTGATGCTGTGATTTTTTTTTCATGGCACGGGGGGGAACCGCTCATGGCCGGATTAAACTATTTCCGGAAAATTGTGGATTTACAAAAAAAACTTTTACCCCCCGGGAAAACTATTCTGAATGGAATACAAACCAATGGTACTTTATTGGACGAAATCTGGTGCCGGTTTCTTAAAGAGGAGGGTTTTATGGTGGGACTGAGTCTGGATGGTCCTAAAGAGTTTCATGACCGTTTCAGAACAGACAAAAAAGGGGAGCCTACCCACGATAAGGTGCTGAGGGCTTTCAGGTTGCTTTCGGATGCGTCAATCCCCTGTGAAGTGCTTTGTGTGGTGAATTCCTGCAATGTAATGTATCCGGAGAAATTGTATCATTTTTTCAAAGAAACAGGGATAAAATACCTGACTTTTCTTCCTTTGGTTGAATACTGTCCTGACTTGCCCGGACAAGTAAGTCAGATGTCTGTCCCCTCCGATTTGTTTGGTTCTTTTCTTTGTACTGTTTTTGATGAATGGAAAGAGAAGGACATCGGACAGATTAAAATTCAGATTTTTGAAGAAACCCTTCGCACCGCATTTGGACAGGAACATTCCCTTTGTGTTTTTCGTCCCGTTTGCGGGAGAGTCCCCGTGATAGAACACAACGGAGATTTTTATTCCTGCGACCACTTTGTGGATCCGGAACATCGTCTGGGAAATATCATGGACACCCACCTGGCTCAAATGCTTGAAAGTCTCGCCCAGTCTGATTTTGGAAAGGCCAAACAGGGATGCTTACCAGCCTGTTGCCTCCGGTGTGAAGTAAAGGATATGTGTAACGGAGCCTGTCCGAAAGACCGTTTTATCCGAACCTCTGAAGGGGATCCGGGCCTGAATTATCTTTGTAGTGGCTACAAAAAGTTTTTTACGCATTGCCGACCCTTTGTGAATCAGGTCGCGGAGTTGTTCCCAGTTTTTCTTTAAAAAAGGCGATAGTGCGCTTCCATGCCAGTTCTGCAGCTTCTTTGTTATACCGGGCCGGATTGGAATCATTGTTAAAAGCGTGTCCGGCTCCTTCATACATGTAGATCTTATATTCTACCGAGGCTTTTTTCAGAGCTTCTTCAAAGGCAGGAATTCCCGCATTAATTCTTTCGTCCTCCCCTGCATAATGCATCAGCATCGGCGCTTTAATTTTGGCGGTTTCTTCCGGGGTGGGTTGTGCTCCGTAGTAGGGCACCGCGGCATCCAGATCCGGAGCATTCACGGCTACCTGGTTGGTCATGGCGCCACCCCAGCAAAAGCCGGTACATCCAACCTTTCCTGTGGTCAGGGGATTGGTTTTAAGATAGGCCACCGCAGCGGCAAAATCTTTTTTTGTTTTCTCATTATCCAGTTGCTGCATCAGGGGTCTGACCTTTTCTGTTTCAGCAGGGGTGCCTCCAAATTGCGATAAAACATCCGGGGCCAGTGCTACAAAACCTTCCAGTGCCATTCTCCGGGTTACGTCTTTAATATGAGGCTGCAATCCCATATTTTCATGAATAACAATCACGGCGGGTAATTTGGTTTTCCCTTTGGGCTTTGCCATATAAGCCATCATCTTACCTGATTCCCCGGGATAAGAAATCATTTCCATATCCAGCCGGGAGTCATCACCGGCAATAAATTCCGCTTTGGCTTCTTCTTCAGGGAGTAAAGCAAATGCCAGAGCCATCCCTCCGGCAATACCTGCTGATTTTTTTAGAAACTCACGGCGGTCAATCTTTCCGTTTCGGTATTGATTGTAGAATTCTTTGATTTGTTCTGCCATCTTCTTTCCTCCAAAATATCATGAGATAGGGATTTTTCTTTACACAAATATAAAAGATTGCCCGGATAGGAGGTACCCTGAATCCTTGTTTTTAGTTTTATTTACTAATTTTGGTTGACAGGTATCCTTTCCCGGGAGATAAATCGTTCTATTAAAACATAGCATGGATCAGAAAATCAATGAAATAAGGGAGTTCTTCAGAACTCATGCCAATCAGGCCAATGTGGAAAAATATTCCCGCTATTTTAAGGAGGGAGAATATGACGGATATGGTATAGACACCAAAATATATGAGCATCAAAGAGATCTCTGGATTGAAAAGTGGTCTGCTGAAATGAGTCCTGATGATTTTCTGACTTTAGGAGAACGCCTGATTCCGGGAGGGAAATATGAAGAGGTTTCTCTGGCCATCGCGTTGGTAGCTGCCCAGAAGGCTCATTATTCCAAATCTGTATTTGACAGGATAGGACATTGGTTTACCCTGGGAATTACCAATTGGGCCAATCCCGATGTGTTGTGTATGTTGGTGCTGCCTTCTTTTTTTACCCGCGGGATTCTTCAGCTGACCGATCTGAAAGCATGGATTACTGCTGAAACTGAATGGCAACGGAGATCTGTGCCCGTAACGCTGATTGAGTTGGTCAAATCGGGACTGAAACCGGCTGAAGCTTTTTCTTTGATAGAACCGCTGATGACAGATGCCTCCGAATATGTACAAAAAGGCCTCGGTACTCTGCTGCGGAGTCTATGGAAAAAAAATCCGCAGGAGGTCGAGGCCTTTTTATTCAAGTGGAAGGATCGTTGTGGTCGTCTGATTATTCAGTATGCTACCGAAAAAATGGATAAAGAATACAGAAAGCAGTTCAGAAGGACTAAATAAACCTATTTTTGGGGATGATCAATATCAATTTTTTTGGTAATAATATCAATGACTCCGTTTTTATATGTCTTGGTCGCGGTGGCCTTGATATGAGGATATCGTTCTAATGCCTCCGTGCCTCTTGTAACCTCTATGGATTGGATTGTATTCGGATCGAGGTTTGTAAATAGATCATTGGCTTCTTGTGAAACTTTCAAATCCGGATTAAGCACCACTCCGTCAATAATAACTAATGGGCTGTCCTCAGAGGTAAGATTCATTCCGGATTTTTTTGCAGTTATTCTGATTTGTGGTGTGACTACGTTAAAATCTTGGTCTGCCGTTGACATTTTTTCTTTGAGTTTGTCCATTTTTTTATTGAGCCTCTGCATTTCTTTGTTTAGCTTATCCTGTTCAGCTTTATCCGGACTTTGCAGCGATTTCCCATAACTATCCCCGTCTACGACCGATAGTCTTATCCGATCTCCCAATTCAGCACTTTTCGTCCCTATCTGAGCTCCGACTTCGGCCATTTTTTGAGCATATACATTGACAATGGATTGATATTTTCTTTGATCCGTTTCATTTTTTAATAGTTCGTTCATCTGTTCTCCGAGCTGTTTCATTTGTTCATTTAATTGAGTGATTTCAGCATCGTCAAAACCGGAGAAAGAATCAGGATTTACAGGATAAAAAACATTCAGGTGTTTCGGGTAGGTAAGTATTGCCTCTGTAAAGTAAATTTTTGTAGTGCTATCCGGAAGAATAGCGATCTTTTCATCCATATTTTGCGGCGTTTTCCCGTAACCGATTACTTTTATGTCATCCATCGAATGTGGATCTGCACCCTCGGGACGCAGGTCAGGATTAACGTCCCCAACAGGTTGAACGATCAATGAATCTGCAGGAATTTGAATGTCCTTACCTGTTTCGGTTTTCTGATGATTCCGGTTCTCTGTTTTGTCGGTCAGAAGATCTTTTTCGGAAGAAACCTTATGCAATACAGTAACATTTATAGGCTCTGTGATTGTTTTCTGAAGGGTAGCAGTGGTTTGCTGAATGGCTTCAGGCATGTGTTTTAGCGTTTCTTTGCGGAGTTCATTGGCATTGGTCATGATGAGACTTGCAAAGATCAGGGGAAGAATAAAAAAATATTTTGCTAAGCGGAGTCTGGGAGATTCTTTTTTGTTCATCATTTTAATTCGATTTTTAAGAAAATGTTGGTTGTATTGACTCGTAAGCGGGATCGGCTGAGAGAAGATGGAAACAGATATCAGGTGATATT
>JAQVSH010000272.1 GCA_028700615.1 Bacteroidales bacterium | reverse complement strand
GATACATTCTCGACCACCACGTTTATTTTGACAAATTTCCCGAGGCTTATTTGTTTCATGTCTTTCATAAGACGGATCAACAAACGAATAACTTCTATCCGTTCACGTGCCGTTTGCAATATTTCCGTCTTCTGGTATTTTGAGTTCGCACGGTAAATCAGCGTGAGTAATTCTATCGTTTCCTTTTTCAGGCTTTCACCTACCGTATACTTGTACTCCCTGTTAAAGTCCCTGGTGAACTGAAAAATGGACAAAAGCAAATCGTATGTCGCCTTATATACCGGTAATTCATTATACTGTCCCAAAATTCAAACAATCAAATAGTCAAATAGACAAATAATCAAATGAATTAATCCCGGACACAACGGACAGAAAGTCCGTCTGTCGACCAGGAATTCATATAGGCAAAGAAGCTGGTAGAGTAGCCCAGGCCCCGGGGCGGGGAGGTAACATAACCTTGCTCCCTAGTATGTCTCCAGTAGCCGTAGATCCCAACGTTGGTGAACGTACCACTAGTACTGCGGCAACCACCCGGAAGCGCTGTAAAACCAGACTTGTTTCTGTATGCGTCATAAGCGGTATTATCATTGCCAATTGCTCCTTCATTTGTTGAAGCAGCCCATCCCGTCGCACTTGCCATGGATATAGCAATTTTATCACCTGTAGTAGTACCGTCATAATTGTAACCGTTGGCAATCAGGTATTCTTCCAGTTGTGTCCACTCTGCATTACTGGGCAAATGCCAGCCATCAGGACAAATGCCTTGTACGCCGCTGGGATTACTGTTGGTGCTTGAAGCACCAGCCATGGCCGCATTTACATTATAGAGGACACCATAGATTGTATAGTTTTCTGTTCCTTTGGCAGCATTTACGTCTGTACCATCATAACCATAAACGTAATAACATGGATCTGTTCCATGACCTTTGTCTTCCGAGCCTGTTGCCGGGCCAACCACAGACGGCAAATACGCTAGGTTTTCAGCCATCCATACTTGATCTCCAATGGCTACTGTTTTATACACATTCCCATCGCGGGAATCGGTAAATGAGCCATATTCGATATCCGAGGCAGTAAGCGTTTTAAAAGTTCTCTGCTCCGTCCCGTAGGTTGTACCATTTGCATTAGTAGCATATGCCCTCACATAATAGGTGGTGTTCGGAGAAAGGTCGGTGATATGGCTTGTATAAGGTCCCAGGTCAGCACCATCTGTTGTCTTGGAATTTTCTATTGTGGGATTCTGTGATGTGCTCCAGCAGACACCACTGGCTATAATAGCCGCACCACCATCTGATGTCACATTCCCTGCACAGGACGCTGTGGTCGTTGAAATATTGGTGACATTTCCTGTAGTCACGGTAGGAGTGGCTTGTTGTGCAGTTGTAGTGAAAGTACTTTGTACCCCTATTTTAGTGCCTTCTGTGTTGGTCGCGTATGGCCTCACATAATAAGTCGTATTTGGAGAAAGACCGGTAATATTACTTGTATAGGTACCAAGACCCATTCCATCTGTTGTCGTTGAGTTTGACATATCAGGATTTTCTGAGGTACTCCAACAGATGCCACGGGTGGTAACCCTAGCGGCACCTTCGAATGTGACTTCACATGAAATACTGGCTGAGTTATTGGTGATCGAATGAACATCCTTTATGATTACAGAAGGAGTTCTTTGGTAACCTGAAGGTAAAACCAGGAAAAACGGAATATCTTCATGTTTCTGAAAGGCATCAAATCTTTTTTTAGAGTCTTCAGTCTGATTGCGACCAAAAATAGCGAACCATAAATTAGCATAAGAGCCATACTTGCCAATTGGTGTATTATTTGCTGTGTATTCTGAAGCTTCCAGGAACGTTTTACCAGATGTAAATTGTGATACCATATTGTTTAGAAATTTATTTCCATAAAAAAAAGACACTGTGAAATTAAAACCATTAAACGCCTCAGCTCCAAGTGATAAAAATGTTGAATACAAATCATTGCTCTTCGTAGTTTCACATCCTAAAATAAACACCCATGAGTTATTAAACTTATTTGTTGTTGTGTACTCTAGCCAGGAAGGGGTAATTGCAACATATGGTACCTTTTTCATTACAATACGTTTACACTTCGCTAGTTCGGCGTTTGATAATATTGAGTAACTTTCCTCTAGTAATGTTCCTGTTACCAGTACTGTACCATTATCAGCTAGCACCCCTCCATGAGTATTTATTATTATGATATCATATTGGCTTAAAAAATCCCCTCTAAAACGCTGTATAGATGCGTTCTTATTCATGAAGGAATCAACTTGAAATCCTGCAACACTAAGCTTGTTATATATCGAGTTATAATCTATATCATTGATTCCTGTTGCTTGAAATGCAAACGGGGCTAAAATCAAGGCTTTCTTGTCTCCCATTGGAACAATATAATTTTGTTCATTAGCTTTCGTCAACACGGAGTTCACCGCATTATCCGCATCACTTTCACTGTTGTCGAACCATAGTTCATTATCGCCCGTTACCACCAATATATGACTGCTAGTTCCATCCTTTAATTGAACAGACAAAATAGTGCCTGAAGGATTAAATTGTGCGGATGTTACACCGTCTAACGCTTCTATCTGATTAAAAAGAACAAGAGAATCAGGGGGTGTAGTACCATTTGACGATTCTGTAATCATGTCATCAATTACCGTACTTACAAGTTCATTAATAATTGTAACTTCTTCATTACTTAATTGATCGTCAATTGCATCTTGTTTGCAACCGAACAGAGCAATACTCATAAATAACAGCAAAACAGTCTTTTTCATAATTGTAATGTTATAGTTTTAATCTTTTTTATAAAACCAGCATGAACGTTGAATATTTGGCACTTGTAACCGGAATACATTTAAACCCACAATTCGTCAGAAAAAGCACAGCTATAACATAGGTTTTGAAGAACCCATAAGGCAAAACAGGTAGAAAAGAAAACAGACCCCGAACCTTTTGCATGACTAACCCAGTGTTTAAAGTCGTATACATTATTTAACAGGACTACCTAAATATAGTCAATAAATCAGATTTTTACATTCGATTCTTGTTGTTGGTGGCTATGACTTGGATTTCGGTCGATTTGGGTTTGATTTTGGAAATATTGGCGCTTTAGACTGCTGTAACGGGCTAAATATGAAAAATGCATATGGGAACAAAGAAGCAAAAGAGCGATGACCCCACTGTGGCAATCGTTCGCATACGTTAAGATCATCTGTATAAATAAAAAACGCCCCCGAATTGGGGGCGATATTTTTACAACTTGTCTATCAAGTCCGCTTTGATATCGATGTTTATGGTTCTGTACCGGGAGAAGGCCCTGCTACCCTCTTTGTGCCCGCTGAGGCTGCCGACCAGGTTGGGATCCTGCACCTTGTTGTATAGGTTCCCGATAAAAGTCCTTCGAGCCAAATGGGAAGAGGCAACATCGGCAATGCTTTTCTGTTCCACTT
>JAQVSH010000271.1 GCA_028700615.1 Bacteroidales bacterium | reverse complement strand
CGTCATGGTGTCAAATCTACCATTATTGCCAGTCAACTTGCCGTAGCCGATTGGTATGATATTTTAAGTGCAAATACTACGGCTGCCGATGCTATTTTAGACAGAATCGTGCACACAGCTCAAAGATTTGTTTTAGAAGGTTATGGAAAGCTTTCCATAATGTGGGAGAGAGTCTTCGTAAAAAATACTAACTTTGTACAACCGTATCGAAAATATCACACCCAGAGTGAACGGGTATCACCGGAATCACTGAACGGGTATCAACCGGAAAACGTAAGTTGAACAGGCTTTTCGTCCATACAGACAGCAGGACGCCGCTCATCGTAAGGGCGGCTGTATACTTCAAGGACATCCTCCATCGCAATCGCAGCCACAAAAGCAGTGCTGTGGGAAGATAGAATGCACCAACATTTTCTCAGGTGAGACTTATATTCGTTTTTTTTAGAATGCGTCCGATCTGCGTATGAGATATTGATTCTATATACCCCAGTTTGACTGATTTGTCGGCAAGAAGTCGAAGCTTCCATTTGGCGTATCCCTTGGGGGGACTTGCGCATGCAAGGGCTATCCACAATCTTGTCTAAACGACAGTGAGTTTACATTTTGTTCCACCGCCCTTGTCCCATTCCCCCCGAACCGGGACAGCGGGACATCATATCCTTTGATAATGCCTAACTACTATTAAATACCATTATCAGGAGTGAAATTCTTCCAGATATCAGAAAAAATGAATCAAAGATAAACGTGTCAAATTCAAATTCATAGTTAGAACTAATGAAAAAAATTCTTATTTTGTGCAAGTTCCAATTCAGGTTCCTATAAACCTTCCGTCTGACGTTCCAAACGATCCTTTTTGCACCAATATTGACTCTATAGTATCGTACCTGCACAGCTGTTCGGTTTAAATGTCCCATTGTGGCAGAATGGGATCATCGGACGAGTTGTTGATATTAGTTTTCTCGAACATATTTATTATTCAAATAATTAATCAATTACACAATTAATTAATAACATTAAAATAAGACATGAAAAAAACGATTATTTACTTATTTGCTATGGTGTTCATCTATTCCTGTACACCACAAGATGCTCCCAATACCTTTACCGATTCCAGGGATGGCAAAGTGTACAAAACAGTAACTATAGGGGACCAGGTATGGATGGCCGAAGACCTGGCGTATTTACCGTCTGTTGTTGGTCCGGCCACAGTTTCTGATACGGAACCTTATTATTACGTTTATGGTTACTACGGTACAGACGTAGTTGCAGCTAAAGCCATAGGCAACTTTATAACCTATGGAGCCCTCTATAACTGGCCAGCAGCCATGAATGGTGATCCAAGTAGCGGCGCAAATCCCATCGGTGTGCAAGGTATATGTCCAGAAGGATGGCATTTACCCAGTTATTTTGAATGGATAACGCTTATTGATTATCTGGGAGGAGAAGATGTTGCAGGTGGCAAACTAAAAGAAACCGGAACAGCCCACTGGGAGGACCCCAATTTTGGAGCTACCAACGAAAGTGGTTTTACAGCCCTTCCGGGTGGTTACCCCTATAACGATGCCTTCTCCGACATTGGTCGCTACGGCAACTGGTGGGGTTCTAGTGAGTACGATGTAGATAACGCCATGTACCTGGGCATAAGATCCGGTTCCAGCCCAGTCGATAATGGCAGCGACAGCAAGGAACTCGGGATGTCTGTTCGTTGTTTACGGGATTAGCTAATAATGATTATTAAAAATCAAAACTCTAGCCTTACTAAATATATGATTAATCAAAAAGCTAATTTGAATAAAAATGAAAAAAACGATTATTTCCTTATTTGCATTGGTGTTCATCTATTCCTGCACACCACAAGACGCTCCCAACACCTTTAGAGATAGCCGGGATGGCAAAGTGTATAAAACAGTAACCATTGGAGAACAAGTATGGATGGCAGAAAACCTGGCGTATCTGCCCGATGATCCCGGCGTGGTTGGTCCGGCCATAGGTTCGGAAACAGAACCTCATTTTTACGTTTACGGTTACTACGGCACAAACGTAGCAGCAGCTAAAGCCACAACCGACTATATAACCTACGGTGTCCTCTATAATTGGCCTGCAGCCATGAATGGTGCTGCAAGCAGCAATGCAAATCCCAGCAGTGTACAAGGCATTTGTCCGGAAGGATGGCATTTACCAAGTGATAACGAATGGAAACAATTGGAGATGTACTTAGGAATGACTCAGGAAGCAGCAGATGACATTGCGTGGCGCGGTACAGGTCAAGGTGGTAAACTGAAAAAAGCAGGAATATCTCATTGGAAAAGCCCAAACGAAGGAGCTACCAATGAAAGTGGTTTTACAGCCCTTCCGGGTGGTTGCCGCCTTCCCAGTAGCACCTTCTACAGCGTTGGTAGCGAAGGCTATTGGTGGAGTTCTACGGCTGAAGGTACCTCTGTCGCCTCGTACCGTGGCCTGGCATACATTCACGGCGACGTAGGCAGAACCCCCTGCACTAAGGGATACGGTTTTTCTGTCCGTTGTGTCCAAGATTAGCTAATAATGATTATTAAAAATCAAAACTCAGCCTTACTAAATATATGATTAATCAAAAAGCTAATTTGAATAAAAATGAAAAAAACGATTATTTCCTTATTTGCATTGGTGTTCATCTATTCCTGCACACCACAAGACGCTCCCAACACCTTTAGAGATAGCCGGGATGGCAAAGTGTATAAAACAGTAACCATTGGAGAACAAGTATGGATGGCAGAAAACCTGGCGTATCTGCCCGATGATCCCGGCGTGGTTGGTCCGGCCATAGGTTCGGAAACAGAACCTCATTTTTACGTTTACGGTTACTACGGCACAAACGTAGCAGCAGCTAAAGCCACAACCGACTATATAACCTACGGTGTCCTCTATAATTGGCCTGCAGCCATGAATGGTGCTGCAAGCAGCAATGCAAATCCCAGCAGTGTACAAGGCATTTGTCCGGAAGGATGGCATTTGCCAAGTGATAACGAATGGAAACAATTGGAGATGTACCTTGGTATGTCAAAAGAGACAGCAGATGGATTTGGGTGGCGTGGAACAGACGAATGTGGTAAGTTGAAAGAAGCGGGTACAACACACTGGGAAGATCCAAACAAGGGAGCAACCAATGAAAGTGGTTTTGCAGCCCTTCCGGGTGGTTGCCGCAGAGCCAATGGGACCTTCAACTACATTGGTTTCTATGGCGAATTGTGGAATTCTACGGAGAACAATTCAGATGAAGCCTGGTATCGATACCTGCCCTACGATTACAGCAACGTACTCAGGAGCTACGCCAACAAGGACTATGGGTTTTCTGTGCGTTGTGTCCGGGATTAGGTGTGCACAGAGGCTGCTACAGAGCGCACAGGCACAATGCGCTAAGCAACTGTATCAGTGAACTATAATCAAGATGGTGGGTCTTTGTTAACGACCAGGAAGAGTATCAAAAGAAAG
>JAQVSH010000270.1 GCA_028700615.1 Bacteroidales bacterium | reverse complement strand
CTATTTGATCAGCGTTTTTAATGATCTCATTCTTCTTGAATTTTCTCAGGGTTAATTTGTCCGCAAAAGCATCCCATAATTTAACATCGACATTAATATAAGGATCAAATGTGTCTTTTAATTGTTTCCCGATGTCGGTATATTGTTTCATGCTGTTCTGATTAGACTGACTGTTTAGATTCAATAAATATAACTGTTTCTACGAATTCCCTAACCCCACCGGCCCAAAAATCCGCGAAAGCCCCGGCCTTCGCGGATTAACAGCCGTTATTCAGGTTACGCCGACAGCAAAAAACAATCTCGGCTCGTAAACAAAAACGGCCACCTCGGGAACGACACAAAAAGAAATGAAAAAACCGGTCGTATTGGCCGGTTTTGAAATAAAATGATCTTTACTCGTAAAACACTATCTGCCTTCTGCGCTTCCGCTAAGTGACGAACCGTTAAAGCTTACATTCAGAACACCTGGGATTGGTACTTCAAAAATATCAGAAGTCAGCACTTCTCCGTTTCTTCCGGCATAGACAGTAATCCAGGTCGAAGAAATATCCCCATCTCCTGTAAAAGATGTGCTGTCAAAATTTAGATAAACCGATCGGCTACCACCGGAACTGACTTTATTATCCGGGCCAATAGATTCTTCTCCACCGACCCATAAATGAACAGGGTCGTCCGATCTGTTTTTCATTCTAACCTCAACCTCCCTGGTCAACAAATCGCATCCACTCAATACAAAAAGGAGCGCCAGCATTACCAAAGATCTCATTACCGTTTTCATGGCTTTTTCATTAATTACTACTACGTAAATATAAAGAAAAAAATCCTTAATTCCAATGATTGTTACCGGTTTAGCACGTAGTAATTAATTAAAAAAACACTCCTTGGGCAAATAGAAAACGGGAGCTGCCCCGGCACTATTTTATGTTCGGTTTTACATAAGACCAATGAGTCTGAATGATAAGCCATTTGCCTCGGTCTTTACGGTACACCTCGGTGCAATTCCACTGGTAGAGAGAATCGCCTTCCACAGATCGGAGGTTGAAAGTCAGCACGGCCATATCTTTAACGGCCTGCACTTTAGGATCAATCATTTCGCATTCTGTTACATTAATTTCTCCTTCCCAGGATTCGTAATACTCTTTTATTTTCTGTAACCCGTCCATCCGTTTATCGATCATAGGATCGAAATAAACGATATCCTCGGCATACAGATCCAGATAGCCGTAAATATCACCGCGGTTCCACTTTTCAAGCGCGGCTTTTTCTAATGAGATAATTTCTTCAGAAATGTCTGTGTTCCCCGAGGAACAACCCGTTAGTGTAATCATAACCCATGCAATTAATAAAAATGTTTTCATGTTAATTTTTTCTACAAATACAAAACTAAAACGATAACATCTCACACCTGCAGAACTAAATAAGGTAAAAATGGAACTTTTCAGGGTTATTTGGTCTTACGGAAAGAAAGCGGTGTGATCCCCGATATTTGCTTGAATTTACGTATAAAATAAGTGGCATTTTCAAAGCCCAAATGCAAGGCTATTTCTTCTACGGACAGACTGCTATACAACAATAATCGTTTAGCATCCAAAATAATACGGTTCTGAATGTATTGCTTGGCATTGATTCCAAGATTCAGTTTGCACAGATCGTTCAAATGTCCCGGAGTGATATTCAGCTTATCGGCATAAAAGGCTACCGAATGATGATTACTATATTCTTTGCTAACCCATTTTGCGTATTGATTAATGTACCTGTTGTTATTTACCGTATTAGCCCCCAGGTAAGAAATGGAATATCTTCTGTTAAGCCAGACAAGGCTCTGATACAACAAAGCCTGCAGGATGTATTGATCGGTACGGCTGAATGTTCGGATTTCCTGCTCTATGTTTTCCATTAAAATGAGCAGATGCTGCATGTCAGCTGCCGAAAGATCCATTTTGGGAGGATTGGTTCCGGTGTTGAAATACTTCAAATCATTGATGAACTGCGAATCGTTAAGAAAGCGGCTGAGAAATTCTTCCTCGAATAGTAAAACATAACCTGTTGGCAGAATTTCAGTATCCCAATACCGGATCTGGCCGGGAGAAGAAAACAGAATAGCACCCGGCCTTATTTCATATTTATACTCATCTATACAAAAATATCCTTTTCCGCCTGTTAAAACCGTTATATCAAAATAAGTAAGATAATGCGGATGATCTTCATTGATATATTTTTCAAGGCTTTCCAACCGGATGAGGTCAATCAGGAGCTCATCGCCATACTTGGTCTTAAAAAAATCATATCTTTTTACTGTCATCATCCGTTATGAGCTCCGTTCTTAGCCGGATCTATTGAATGTCCTGTCATACAACAAATTTATTTTTTACCAATATAAAAAACGTATCCATAATACTGTTTATACTTTGAATATAACTCTGCCTCGTATCTTAAATTTGAAATAAAAATCTCTACGGTCTTATTGCCGGCATATTTTTTCAGGAACACTTCATTTGCCGCCTCCTGCGGAGCAATGTAATGGTCCGTCCAACAATCTTCAGACAGCGAAAACGCCGCAACAGGTTTATAACCTGCTTTTTGTATAATTGAAAGATTCTCCCCCATGGTTCCAATAACCGGAACCGCATTCAGATAGTATTTTTCGAGCTCGGCAGGGCGATCGCTGGTAAACCATGTCAGGTTGGTTACGGCAAAGTAACCACCGCTTTTAAGATAACTCTTCCAATATGTCAGGCATTTTTCAAAACCTACGCTGTCAATAGCCCCTTCTGACCAAATAAGATCGAATTGGCTTTCCTCAAAGGGCAGGTCATCCATAGAACCGACTATCCCTTTCACTCTATGTTGCAGTCCCAGTTCCCGGGTAGTCTTTTTAAGCTTGTTTATCGCACCGGGAAAAATATCCAAAGCTGTGATAATTCCTTTTGTATTTTGGGCCAGAACCATAGTCTGCGCACCGGATCCACAACCCAGATCGGCAATTTTAGATTCGTTTGAAAGATTGTCTATAAAGCTTAACGCTTTTAGAGTGGCTTGTGGGCAGCCGGGTCCCTGCCTTTCAAACTGAATAAAATATTCCCAGATGAGGTTAAAATCAAAATCTCGAATTGTTGGCTGTTGTTCGCTCATATTATATGTAAACTGAGCACTAATATAAGATATTTTGCACAAGGTGGTGCTTACCCAAATTCCTTTTGATCCCTAATACAAAACATTTGTAAATTTACAGACCAGCAGCCATTAAGCGCAACAAGTATATAAAAAAGGGACGTGATTGCGCTCAACTCAAAAGGTATGTGGGTAGTGCACGAGTGGCGAAAAGCCACTAACACCCAAGCAGAAGGCGGCCGAAAAACAAACAGCAGGCGGGGAAACAAACAGCCCAACCGGGAAATCAAAAGGCCGGCCGGGAAACCAACAGCCCGGCCGGCCACCTACCTAACTAACCTATAATATAAACGGGAACCAGAA
>JAQVSH010000269.1 GCA_028700615.1 Bacteroidales bacterium | reverse complement strand
GTTCGGTTTCCAGATTCAAGAGTTTTTCCCTTTCACTTTGCAACATTCTGCTTACCGGAATGCCCGTCCAGCGGGAAACTACTTCGGCAATGTCTTCGGAGGTTACCTCTTCTTTCATCATAGCAGAGTCTTTCTGCATTTCAGATAACTGAGCATTCAGACGCACAATTTCAGCTTCGGCTTCCTTGATCTTTCCGTAACGGATCTCAGCCACCCGGCCATACTCTCCGTTGCGTTCAGCCTGAGCGGCTTCCAGGCGAAAATCTTCAATACTGTGCTTATGTTTCTGAATCTTGTTGATAACATCCTTTTCGCTCTGCCACTTTCCTCTGAGCCGGGTACGCTCTTCGTTCAGGTTTGCGATTTCAGCCGACAGCATTTTGATTTTCGCTGTATCTCCTTCCCTTTTGATGGCCTCGCGTTCAATTTCCAGCTGTTTAATCCGGCGTTCAATTTCATCAATGGATTCAGGTACAGAGTCCATTTCCAGCCGAAGTTTGGCGGCAGCTTCATCGATCAGGTCAATGGCTTTATCAGGCAGAAAACGGTCGCTGATATAGCGCTGGGAAAGTTCTACGGATGCGATGATGGCTTCATCCCGAATCCTGACTTTATGATGGTTTTCATATTTTTCTTTCAGTCCTCTAAGGATTGAAATGGCATCCAAAGTATCCGGTCCTTCCACCCGAACGATCTGGAAACGACGCTCCAGAGCCTTGTCTTTTTCAAAATATTTCTGATATTCATTCAGTGTAGTCGCTCCAATGGCACGAAGATCCCCTCTGGCCAGGGCGGGTTTCAGGATATTGGCGGCATCCATGGCGCCTTCACTCTGCCCTGCTCCCACCAGGGTGTGAATTTCATCAATAAACAATATGATTTCTCCTTCGGAAGACACAACTTCTTTGACCACCGACTTCAATCTTTCTTCAAATTCACCTTTGTATTTTGCCCCTGCAATCAGAGCCCCCATGTCCAGAGAGTATACTTGCTTGGATTTTAAGGGTTCGGGAACATCCCCGCTCACGATCCGGTGAGCCAGGCCTTCGGCAATGGCTGTTTTCCCAACCCCCGGTTCCCCGATCAAAATCGGGTTATTTTTGGTACGACGGGAAAGAATCTGCAAAACCCTGCGGATTTCATCATCCCTCCCGATAACCGGGTCAAGTTTTCCGCTCCGGGCCCTTTCGTTCAGATGTATGGCATACCGGTTCAAGGCATCGTAGGTGTCCTCTGCTGTCTGGCTGTTGACAGTAGATCCTTTCCGGAGATCAGCAATGGCTTTTTGTAATTCCTTTTCTGCCACCCCATTGTCCTTCAATAATCTGGAAATTTCATCCCCTGAATACAATAATCCGGCAAACAAATGTTCGGCAGAAACGAACTGATCTTTTTGCGATTGAGAAAGTTGTACGGCTTTCTGTATTGCCCGGTTGGCTGCCTGAGACAAATAAGGATCTCCCCCGCTCACTTTTGGGTACGCGCGGATGATCTGATCCGTAGCTGCCTCTATATTGGGTACGGATACGTTCAGTTTCCTCAACAAATTTACCGCAACGGAATCCTCCGCCGAAAGCAAAGATTTGAGCAAATGCCCGCTTTCCACTGCCTGCTGACCTTCCGAAGACGCCAATTCAATAGCATGATTGATAACATCTTGCGACTTTAGGGTAAATTGATTCATGTTCATAATGTTTCCTCCTTTCTTATCCTGAAGGAATGGCTCAAATGTCTTGCCAGCCTTAAAAGCACACCTTTTTGTCACACAAGACATCCACATCCGCCAAAATGTCATGTTGAAAAATAGCCAATCTACAATGGGGTTTTTTAGTTACATTTGACCCGATATTAAAAATCAATACCAGAAATTTTAAGTATGATATTAGTTATCAATCCCGGCTCCACTTCGACAAAAATTGCTGTATTTTCAGAAAAAGAACGTGTTTTTTCGGATACGATCCGGCACGATACACAAGACCTGAATCCATTTCCTGAGATCTCAGATCAGTATGCCTTTCGTCTGAAATTAGTGCTGAGTTGTCTTCAAAAAGCAGGGTATTCGCTCAATGTATTCAGTGCAGTGATTGCCAGGGGTGGAATGCTCAGACCTCTTCCCTCGGGAGTGTATGAGGTCAATGAGGCCATGAAGGAAGACCTCAGGTCTGCAGTTTACGGAGAACACGCCAGTAATCTGGGAGCTCTGATCGCAGATGAAATTGTCCGTATGGTTCCCGGAGCCAAGGCCTTTATTGCAGATCCGATTGTTGTGGATGAACTGCAGGATATCGCCAGAATCGCGGGGCATCCTTCTTTTGAAAGGAAAACCACCTTTCATGCCCTGAATCAAAAATCAGTTGCCAGGACTTATGCCCGGTCGGTCGGACGTCCTTATGAAGAGTTAAATCTTATTGTGGCGCATCTGGGAGGAGGCATCTCGGTGGGAGCTCATCGACTGGGATCGGTGGTGGACGTTAATCAGGCGCTGAACGGAGAAGGCCCTTTTTCTCCTGAAAGAAGTGGGACTCTTCCGGCCAATCAATTGGTTTCCATGTGTTTCAGCGGAAAATATTCGCAGAACGACATGATGAAAATGCTCGCCGGATCAGGAGGATACTTAGCCTATCTGGGCACTACAGATGCTCAGGTAGTGGAGAAAAAAGCTACTGAGGGAGATGTGAAGTTTAAAATGATCCGGGATGCCATGATTTACCAGATTGCCAAAGAAATCGGATCGTGTGCGGTTGTACTGAAAGGAAAAGCGGATGCCATCCTGATTACCGGAGGCATTGCTTATAACACAACCTTAGTGAATGATCTGAAGGAATATATTTCCTTTCTCGCCCCGGTTGTGGTTTATCCGGGAGAGGACGAAATGGAGGCTTTAGCCATGAATGCCCGGTTAGTACTGGAAAAATCACTGACGCCTCTCACTTATATCTAAGCCTCATCGCTGAAAAGATCAGGCATATCACAAAAAATTAAAGGTCTTCCGCTCTTTCATCAGAGCAGAAGACCTTTAATTTTGGATGCTGTTTACTATTTTTTACTCAGGGTTTTATTGACGTTTCTAATCAGCTCGATGGTCTTCGTATCACTCATAAACACAGAGTTCAAGCCCTGTTGTTCCTGAGCGGGATCTCCGGTGTAATCATCTCCCTTGTACCAATAGCCATGATCTTTGGCAGGAATAGCAAAACCACCCCAGGCCCACAGATTACAACCTGAAAAAAGTCCCTTTTGAGCTTTGGCCTCTGAAATCAAACCAAAAACATACTCGTAATAGGCATCCCGGGCTGTTGTAGGGGTCCCCGTCTTAAAGGCAAAATCATCCCGGGGATATCCAAATTCTTCCAGTGTAATGGGTTTTCCATATCTTGTAGCAATGTTCACGTGCATGTCCAGATAATCTTTGGTCTTTTCTTTGGCCACAGGCAGGTTTTCCTGAATGGTTTTTTGACGGATCCAGCCCCAGTTGAAAG
>JAQVSH010000268.1 GCA_028700615.1 Bacteroidales bacterium | reverse complement strand
GAGTTGAAAGAGCTTTGGTGGTGGCCGATCTGCCTTTCGGAACCTATCAGGGAAATTCAAAGGAAGCTTTACACTCCGCAATCAGAATGATGAAAGAGACGGGAGCCGGAGCTATAAAACTCGAAGGAGGAGAAGAAATCAGGGAAAGCGTGGTAAGAATCTTAAGCGCGGGTATTCCTGTGATGGGACACCTCGGATTAACCCCTCAGTCCATCCATAAATTTGGGACCTATAATGTTCGGGCCCGTGAAGAGGCTGAAGCTCAGAAACTTTTTGAAGACGCCTGTTTACTGGAAGAGTTGGGTTGTTTTGGTGTCGTATTGGAAAAAATCCCGGCAATCCTGGCAAAAAAGGTATCTTCTACGCTCAAAATCCCTGTCATCGGGATCGGAGCCGGACCTCATGTGGACGGACAGGTTCTTGTGGTTCATGACATGCTGGGAATCACCCAGTCTTTTTCGCCCCGTTTTCTGAGACGATACCTGAATCTTGCCGGAGAAATCAAGGACGCGGTGGGAAGATATATCACAGATGTGAAGAATCTGGATTTTCCCAATGACAAAGAACAATACTAAACATGCAGATTCTGTTTGAGGATAATCACCTGGTGATCGTCCATAAAGAGGCCGGAGAAATTGTACAGCCCGATCCTACCGGAGATCCTTCCCTGGAAGATAAAATCAAGGATTATATCAAAGAAAAATACCATAAACCCGGGGAAGTATTTCTCGGGGTAGTTCATCGGATTGACCGTCCTGTAAGCGGAACCGTCATTTTTGCCAGGACCTCCAAAGCCTTGGTGCGTCTCAATCAAATGATGCAGGATCATCAGATTAAAAAAACTTACTGGGCTATTGTAAAAAATCCCATGCCGCATACAGAAGGGACTCTCACCCACTATATATTCCGGGATTCCTCAAAAAACAAATCCTTCTGCTCTCAACCCGGGCATAAAAATGCAAAAGAAGCAATTTTACATTACCGGACACTTGCCTCTTCTGACCATTATTATCTTCTGGAAATTCATCTGGAAACCGGAAGGCATCACCAGATCCGCTGTCAATTGGCCAAAGCGGGATCTCCTATCAGGGGAGATCTCAAATATGGATTCGATCGTTCAAATCCCGACGGGAGCATTAGTCTGCATGCCAGGTCCGTTGAATTTACACACCCGGTCACAAAAGAAAAAATATGTATAGAAGCTCCCGAACCTCAGAATTCTCTGTGGAAAGCGCTTACCGGTGCTATTAAATAGAAACTGTTTCCCCCTGCTTAGGGATCTGTACCTCCTTAAATCCAACCCCTTCCAGAGACCTTTTATAGGCAACCTGAGATTCATATTCGCCGTGAACCACAAAGATTTTTTTCATCAGGGACGGATTTTGGCAACGCAAATAGCGTAACATTTCCAGGTAATCCCCGTGTGCGGAATATGATTCAATCCGGCGAATATCTGCCCTGACCTGATATGTAATCCCGTATATGGATATCTCCGGGTCTCCCCGAAGAATTCTTGCTCCCAGGGTAGAAGGCGCACAATATCCCACGCCCAGAATGGTATTGGCCGGGTCGGAAATATTGTGGGCAAGATGATGTTTGATACGACCGGCTTCCATCATACCGGAAGAGGAAATAATCACACAAGGTCCGGAATAATCGTTGAGTGCCATCGAATCGGCTTTGTCCGTGATATAATGCAACTGACGAAAACCAAAAGGCGTATTGTCTTTTTTGGAGTAATCCTGTACTTCCCGGTTATAACACTCAGGATGCATTCTAAAAACATCGGTAGCTGAAACGGCGAGAGGACTATCAACAAATACATCTATTTTGGGAAGACGTCCTGCAGTATTCAGGCGATCAAAAGAATAAACCAATTCCTGGGTACGTCCGATCGCAAAAGAAGGAATAATTAATTTCCCTTTCTTACGAACACATGTATCCAGCATCACTTCCAACAGTTCTTCCTCCGCATTGACCATGTCCTTATGGACTCTGTCTCCGTATGTAGACTCGGTAATCAGGTAATCAACCTGAGGAAAGGCTTTGGGCGGCAATAAAATACGATTTTGATAACGTCCGATATCTCCTGTATAACAAAGTCTGGTGGTTTTTTCCGACTCCTTTATCGTCAGATTGACGGCAGCGCTTCCCAGTAAATGTCCGGTTTCTGTAAAACTAAGAGAAACACCACGGGCTATATTTATGTCTTGATCCACAGGAACCGAGAAAAAATGTCTCATACACGCGACGGCGTCCGCCACCGTATACAAAGGTTCAACCGCAGGTTTTCCCTGATGAATTCTTTTCCGGTTAAAATCCCTGGTATCATTCTCCTGAATATGTCCGGAGTCCTGAAGCATAATAGCGCAAAGATCGCGGGTTGCCGGAGTGCAATATATTTTCCCTTTAAATCCCTGTTTGTATAAATAGGGTATCAAACCGGAATGATCAATATGAGCATGAGTCAGAATCAAAAAATCAATTTCAGGAGGATTAAATCCAAAATCTCTGTTCATACGGTCTGTATCCAGACCTTTGCCCTGAAACGATCCGCAATCCAGTAAAATATTCAAACCATTTTCTAAAGTAATCAAGTGTTTACTTCCGGTTACTTCCCGGGCTGCTCCTAAAAATTGAATTTTCATAGATAGATTCTTTAAATTACTTTAACTGTAAAATAAATTTCAATCTGCCAACAGGAGAAAAACCGCCGGCCTCTTGTGAATTTCAGGCACGGGTTGGTTTTTCCATAACTCAATCGGTCTGGTAACAATATATTCTGTCGGAAGCGTCAGATCAGCTGCTACGCATAATCTGGTTTCCAACCGGCAATATTTCAAAATATCCTGAAACAAAGAAAGATTCCGATAAGGGGTTTCAATAAAAATCTGGGTTTGATGCTCTTTCGAAGAACGTTTTTCTAAAAACCGGATTCTTTCCGCCCTCTCTTCCGGCTTGACCGGAAGATATCCGGCAAAAGCAAATTGCTGTCCGTTCAGTCCCGACCCCATTAAAGAAAGCAATATGGAAGAAGGACCCACCCAGGGAACCACCCGGATTCCGAGCTTGTGTGCCAGAGCCACCACTTCTGCCCCCGGATCAGCAACCCCGGGAACTCCGGCTTCCGAAACCACGCCCATATCCATCCCGTTTTTCAGAGGTTCCAGCAATGCCGGATACTCCTCAGGCCGGGTATGCTCATTGAGCAGATAAAAATTCAGTTCGTCTATCGGAATGGGTAAATTCCATCTGGAGAGGTAACGACGAACAGAACGGACATCCTCCACAATAAAGTGGCGGATGTCCGTTAATATAGTTCTGTATCCACCGGGAATCACACAAAGAGGATCAACCTCTCCCAGCGTATTGGGAATCAGATATAAGACTCCGGGCATAAGGCTACTTGGCGTAACTTACAGCCCTGGTTTCCCTGATCACGGTAATTTTAACCTGACCGGGATAGGTCATTTCATCCTGAATTCTTTTGGCGATATC
>JAQVSH010000267.1 GCA_028700615.1 Bacteroidales bacterium | reverse complement strand
CAACCAGTGATTTTATGGAAATCGAAAAACAGAGAGGTATTTCTGTGGCAACTTCAGTGATGGCTTTCGAATATGAAGGGTTAAAAATCAATATTCTGGACACACCCGGACATCAGGATTTTGCAGAAGATACCTATCGGACGCTCACTGCGGTTGACAGTGTGATTGTGGTCATAGACGGAGCAAAAGGTGTTGAATCACAGACTCTTAAACTGATGGAAGTCTGCCGGATGAGAAATACTCCGGTTATGGTCTTTGTGAATAAACTGGACCGTAATGGAAAAGAGCCTTTTGAACTGTTGGATGAGCTGGAAAAAGAGCTAAAAATTCATATGCGCCCTTTAAGCTGGCCTATCAGTAACGGGTCGACTTTTAAAGGAGTTTACAATTTGTACGAACATAAACTGAATTTATTTACCGGATCTGAAAAACAAACCATTTCAGATAGTCTTGAAATTAAAGATATTCAATCTCCTACATTGGAATCCCAAATAGGATCTTCCTATGCCCAAAAATTAAGAGAAGATCTGGAATTGGTCGAGGCGGTTTATCCTGCTTTTTCCCGGGATGAATATCTTGCCGGGAATCTGGCTCCTGTGTTTTTTGGCAGCGCCCTGAATAATTTTGGTGTAGGAGAATTATTACACTGTTTTACCCGTATTGCTCCTTCTCCCAGAGTATTCAGTACCCGTGAAAGAACCATCCATCCGGAAGAGGATAAATTCAGCGGTTTTGTTTTTAAAATCCATGCCAACATGGATCCCAATCACAGGGACAGAGTAGCCTTTGTCAGGGTTTGCTCCGGAGTTTTCGAGAGAAATAAAAATTATTATCATGTTCGAAACGAAAAATCCCTGAAATTTTCTAATCCGACTTCTTTTATGGCCGATAAAAAGGAAATTATTGATAATGCTTATCCGGGAGATATTGTGGGTCTTTATGATACAGGAAATTTCATCATCAGTGATACCCTTACAGAAGGAGAAACACTTCATTTTGTGGGAATACCCAGCTTCTCTCCGGAGTTATTCCGCTACGTTGAGAATGCAGATCCCATGAAATACAAACAATTGGCAAAAGGGCTTGAACAGCTTACCGATGAAGGAGTTGCCCAATTATTTACCAATCAGTCAAACGGACGTAAAATCATCGGTACAGTCGGAGCTTTACAACTGGATGTGATTCAATATCGTCTGCAACACGAATACGGAGCTACCTGCCGTTATGAAATGATACAATTGTATAAAGCATGCTGGATTGAAAGCGATAACAATAATCAGATAGAAGACTTTAAACGAAGGAAACACCTGTACATGGCCAAAGACAAACACAACCGGGATGTGTTCATGGCAGATTCAGCATATTCTTTGAGTATGGCTCAGGAAAAGTTTCCCGATATCAGGTTCTATTTTAAAAGTGAATTTTAGCATTATTCGTATCGCAAAGCCTCTATAGGATCTAGTCTTGAAGCTTTTAAAGCAGGATAATAACCCGAGATTACTCCGACCAAAAAGCAGAGCAAAGCGCCAAATAACATCCATATCCAGGGAATCACAAAGGGTGACTTGGTAATCAAAGAAATCAGATTGCCAAAAAGGACTCCCAGGAGGATTCCTGTACAACCTCCCAGTTGGCTGATAACAATTGCTTCAAAGAGAAATTGCTGTTTGATGGTGCCCGGTTTAGCCCCTATGGCCATCCGGATTCCGATTTCACTGGTACGTTCAGTAACCGAAACCAGCATAATATTCATTAGCCCTACAACAGCGCCCAGAAGAGTAATCAGTCCTATCACAGAAGCGGCCAGAGAAACATAACCTATATTTTCATTCAGCATTTTTAACATTATATCACTCCGGCTGATTTCAAAATCCGAATCATCACTCAGAGCCAGTCTTCTTATTCTCCGAAATAAAGCCTCAGCCTCCCCCATAGCGACTTCAAAAGCAACCGAAGAAATCGGGGAAATATAAATTGAAAAACTCATATCTGGCCTTGTAAAATACTGTCTTGCAGATGTATACGGAATCATACATACCCTGTCAGTAGATTCTCTGCTTGAACCTTTGGATGCCAGAACGCCAATTACTTTAAACCTTCCACTTCCCACCGAAATCACCTGATTCAATGCCCTTGCCGGCTCTTCAAAAAGATCTTTTGCTATTTCATAGCCCAAAACAACAAAAAGGCGGTTATCCAAAACCTCCTGATCAGAATAAAATCTTCCATAACCCATTTCAGATCCTGAAACAGTCAGATAATTTTCATCGGTTCCTGTTACCGAAACATTGGGATGAGTTTTCTTCTCTTTATACTTCATCGTGGCAGAACCTGTTACTGAAGTATAAACAGACACTACATCTCCATATGAATAATTTTCCTTAAATTGTTTTACTTCCCTGAGAGACAGATAAAAAGGATTTCTGGCCCGAGTCCGGCCATCCCCTTCTGCACGGTACCTTACAGACCTTATAGTAAAAGTGCTGGTTCCAAAACGGCTAAATTCAGAGGTAATAGTGGATCTTATCGAATCGGTGGCAGTAAGAATCCCTACCAAAGCCATAATACCAAAAGCAATAATGCATATGGTAATCATGGTCCGTACTTTATTGGTTCTTATGGCTTCTATAGATATCTTCATATTTTCCCTTATCAGGGGAGATATCCGGTAAGAATCACGCAATGAGCGAAATGATCTCATAAATGATACAAAAAGATGGTTTATGACTTTTCAAAAGTAAGCATTTTGAAACATCCTGCATTTCTGATGCAGGTTAAATTAATTATTCGAGTATTTTTGTCCTAAAGATTTGCAAAAATGAAGCTTGGGGAGTTAAATCAAACCGTAAGGCAATTTTTAACGCACGATATCTGGAGAATCCCTTCAGGTCAGTACTCCCGCACGGTTGAATTTATTGTAAGACAGTTACGGATCATTCTTATCACACTGAAAGGTCTTAATGAAGATGAGGTTCAAATCCGTGCCACAGCCCTTACCTATTATTCTGTTTTTGCATTGGTTCCGTTACTGGCAGTTTTTTTGTCAGTAGCAAAACTATTTAATTACGATGCTTATCTGGTGCAGCAAATTACAACTACTTTTCAGGGACAGGAAGAAGTCATGAAATGGTTTTTGAATTTTGCAGATACTTTTATTACAAATACCACCACCGGAGTGCTTGCCGGTTTTGGTATTATTGCCCTTATATGGTCTGTTATGAATATTTTCGGGAGTATCGAACAGTCATTGAACGGGATCTGGGAAGTCAATAAAACCCGTCATTTTGCACGCCGGCTAAGGGATTATGTAGCCATTTTGTTTCTTGCCCCTTTGTTACTGATTACTTTGGGAAGTTCTACAGTATTTATTACCTCTAAACTATCTTCGCTCTCCGATTCGTTTGCCCTGTTTGATTATCTCAGTCCTTTTGTAACCTTCTTACTGAAACTCATTCCGTACGTCCTGGTGTGGATATTATTTACTACGCTATATACCGTG
>JAQVSH010000266.1 GCA_028700615.1 Bacteroidales bacterium | reverse complement strand
TTTGGTAATCTGATTAGAGAGTGTGGTGTTTTACAGAAACTTTCTCTTTCGGCACAGAATGAATTAGCCAGTCTGGTTACGATTCTACTGGGTATTACCATAGCATCCACGATGACTGCTGAAAAAATTGTCAATATTCAGACCCTTTACATTATAGCCCTGGGATTGGTAGCTTTTATCATGGATACCGCAGGAGGTGTACTGTTTGCTAAATTGATGAACATGTTTTTGCCGGCCCACATGAAAATTAATCCCATGGTTGGAGCTGCCGGAATTTCGGCTTTCCCGATGTCTGCAAGAGTGATCCATAAAATGGGTCAGGAGGCCGATCCTACGAACTATTTGTTGATGCCCGCTGTCAGCGCAAATGTTGCCGGACAGATTGGTTCTGTAGTAGCCGGTGGATTAATCTTATCTATGGTGCCTTACTTTTTAAGTTAATGGAGGAAAATGAATATGCTTACGATGTTAAATTTTACTAAAGCCCTTGAACTGACAGGTGTATGTATGTCAGGAATTTTTTTCTTTATGCTTGTATTTTGGGGTATTATTGTCTTTTTACATAAAAAATTCCCGGCCGAAAAATAAAAGGCATAACCAGACTTTTTTTGCTTTGGGTTTATTTCTTTTATTTGAATGAAAATCATGAAGTTTTTTAGAAGGCTGCTTTGAAATTTGTAAAATTTGTATTTACATTGCCGATCGAAAAAAAAGAGGTTTGCCGTCAGAAAATGAACGGTATAAATATGGTTAAACTTATTTTCTTTGGTTGACAGATGAACAAAGAGGTAAAAAAGAAGTTGGTTGTAAGTTACAAAAACTGTTCGGAAGAGGTCTTAGAGGCGATTCGTCTCAAATATCCCAATGGGTATCATGATTTTGTATTCAAAGTCACAAAACCGAATAACGATTATTTTTATGCCATTACGGTAGATACTGCTACCAGTAGTTATCTGGTAAAGGTAGATGTAAAAATAGACGACTTGACGGATGAGGATTTCGATAAGGAATTTGGGAGTAACGATCTCCCTGATGATAGTTCTTTTGGTGGAGATGCTGAGGGAATTGAAAATCTCGAATCCTCCGAAGAAGGGTTTGAAGAGTAATGGCATAGATTTAATATATTTCTGAAAATGACAGAAAAAATAGTCATCCTTGATTTTGGATCTCAATACACCCAGCTGATTGCCAGGAGGGTAAGAGAGTTAAATGTTTATTCGGAGATTTATCCTTACAATAAATTTCCTGAAGCCAAAGACAGGGACGGGATTAAAGGTGTTATTCTTTCAGGCAGTCCCTATTCGGTAAATGAAGAAAAGGCTTTTACAGCCGATCTTTCTGGAATCCGGAACAATTTTCCCCTATTGGGAATATGTTACGGTGCACAGCTTTTGGCTCATATTTCAGGCGGAGTCGTAGAGTCCGGGGATTCCCGTGAATACGGAAGGGCTCGTTTATCTTCTGTGTCTTCTACGGATCCGCTTGTAAAAGGAGTCAGAGAAAACTCACAGGTGTGGATGTCTCATGGCGACACCATTACCAAAGTTCCATCCAATTTTACGCTGATTGCTTCTACCGTACAAGTGGAAAAGGCCGCTTATCATATTGAAGGCGAGCCTACCTGGGGAGTGCAATTTCATCCCGAGGTCTTCCATACAGAAGACGGGATGCTTATTCTGGGAAATTTTATCAAAGATATTTGTCAATGTAAGCAGGACTGGACTCCTGAATCATTTATTGAATCAACGGTTGACCGGCTCAAAGACCAATTGGGAGATGATAAGGTGGTTTTGGGTCTTTCAGGCGGAGTAGATTCTTCTGTAACTGCGGTTTTATTAAACCGGGCCATCGGTAAGAATCTGACCTGTATCTTTGTGGATCACGGATTGCTTAGAAAAAATGAGTACGAAACGGTACTAAAAAATTATGCCCATCTCGGACTGAATGTCATAGGGGTGGATGCCAAAGAAAGATTTTATTCCGCCCTTCAGGGCGTAGAAGATCCGGAGAAAAAAAGAAAGATCATCGGAAAGGGTTTTATTGATGTCTTTGATGAAGAAGCCCGCAAGATTAGCGATGTGAAATGGCTTGGACAGGGTACCATTTATCCCGATATCATTGAGTCATTATCGATTACCGGCACTGTCATAAAATCCCATCACAATGTTGGAGGTCTGCCCAAAAATATGAATCTTAAATTGGTAGAACCTTTGCGTCTTTTGTTTAAGGATGAGGTCAGAAAAGTGGGATATGCTCTGCACATGATGCCTGAACAGATTCAGCGTCATCCTTTCCCCGGTCCGGGGCTTGGTGTCCGCATTTTAGGCGAGGTCACACCGGAGAGGGTCAGGATTCTTCAGGATGCTGACGATGTCTTTATCCGCGGACTTCGTGAAGAAGGATTGTATGATAAAGTATGGCAGGCATTTGCTGTCTTACTGCCCATTCGCTCTGTCGGTGTGATGGGGGATGAACGTACCTATGAAAATGTCGTTGCCCTGCGCTCGGTAAACTCACTGGATGCCATGACTGCGGATTGGTCTCATTTACCCTATGATTTTTTATCCCGCATCTCCAATGAGATCATCAACAAGGTGAAAGGAATCAACCGGGTCGTATACGATATCAGTTCAAAACCGCCGGCTACTATTGAATGGGAATAATTACCTGGTAACCAATTCCAGGATATACTGTCCGTATTCTGTTTTTTCAAGCTTTTTCCCGATACTGAGCAGATCGGAGGTGCTGATCCATCCTTTTCTCCAGGCAACTTCTTCAATGCAGGCTACATAAAATCCCTGCCGTTTCTGAATGGTTTCAACAAAATTGGCGGCCTCAAGCAGACTGTCACAGGTTCCTGTATCAAGCCATGAGAAACCTCTTCCGAAGAGTTCGACCTGAAGGGTGCCTTCTTCCAGATAAATACGGTTCAGGTCTGTGATTTCCAGTTCTCCCCTTGCAGAGGGCTTCAGGTTGCGAGCCTTCTCAGTGACCGTTTGATCGTAAAAATATAATCCCGGAATGGCATAATTGGATTTAGGCTGAGCCGGTTTTTCTTCGAGAGAGATTACTTTCCCGGAGGAATTAAATTCAACCACTCCGTATGCACGGGGATCTTTTACATAATAGCCGAAAATACAGGCTCCCTTTTGTATGCTCTTTGCTCTTTCCAGTTTGGCGCTGAAACCTTCCCCGTAGAAAATATTGTCTCCCAGAATCAGACATCCGGGTTCTCCCGCAAGAAAATCAGCCCCCAGGATAAAAGCTTCCGCCAGTCCGTTCGGATGTTCCTGAATGAGGTAAGAAAATTGCATTCCGAGTTCTTCTCCTGTACCCAACAGGTTCCTGAATATAGGGAGATCGCGCGGGGTAGAAATAACCAGCACTTCCCTTATGCCTGCCAGCATAAGATAAGAAAGAGGATAATATATCATGGGCTTGTCATAGACCGGCATGATTTGTTTTGAAATCGCTTTTGAAAGCGGCATTAAACGTGTCGCTGAG
>JAQVSH010000265.1 GCA_028700615.1 Bacteroidales bacterium | reverse complement strand
GAATGCCGTGAAGATCCTGAAATCTCTTCGGGAATCGGCCGGTGAAAACTCTAACCGTTATTTTTATCAGAGTTCAATCATTAAGGATACTTCTCTGGTAAGAGGTTTGAAGCTTTATGAAATGGTGATTCATAAATTTCTTGGTAATTCTTTGATTAAAAGGCTGGAATCTGTTCGCTTTAAAAACGTGGAAGAAATGAGGGCCCGTCTGGTTCCTGATACTTCTTCCGGTTTAGGCAACTGGCTTGATCTTTCCGGTTTACTGGCGCCCAGATCTGAGATTGATCATTTTATTCAAAAGGTTGAATCCGGAGATTATACTTCAGTTGAAGCCATGAATGATTTTTTCTGTTGGTTACATCAGCAGTATTACCAGTTTGAGTGGACCTGGGCCGCTCAGAAGATTTCTGAATTCTATGGAAAGTCTTTTACTGACATTACTGCGCAGGATGTTATTCAGATTGTCGAAAAATGGAAACAAAGTGTTGTTGATCTGGATCGTATGCTGTATGAGGATGCCCGAAAAGAATTTTCACTGAGTGCAAAAACAAGTTTTGGCGTGGATGGTAATCACGATGAGAAGAGGTTGGACTTTGAACAGGTCAGGGGGGATTTTGAAGGGAATCCCTTTGTTACGGCAGTGACCCGTCATATTATTGATAAAACCAATCTGGGAGATGAACTTATCGGGCGGCTTACTCCTCTTGTTTAACTATATTTATACAAAACGCTATGTGTGGAATTGTCGGTTATGTTGGAAACAGACAGGCTTATCCTATTTTGATCAAGGGATTACACCGGCTCGAATACAGAGGATATGACAGTGCCGGGATAGCTCTGGTTAATGATGAACTTGAACTGAATGTTTATAAAACAAAAGGAAAAGTAGTTGATCTGGAGGAGGCCTGCCGCACTAAAGATTTGAGGGGAACCCTCGGAATTGCACATACCCGTTGGGCTACTCACGGGGAGCCTTCCAATGCAAATGCTCACCCCCATTATTCCGAAAGTGAGAATCTGGCGCTGATTCATAACGGGATTATAGAAAATTATGCGGTTCTTAAACAGGAGTTAACCCATCAGGGTTGTGTATTCAGAAGTAATACAGATACTGAGGTGCTGGTACAATTGATTGAGCACATTCTTAAATCCAATGAGGTAAGTCTGGATAAAGCGGTTTTATGGGCTTTAAATCAGATTGTTGGTTCTTATGCCATTGCATTGATAGAAAAAGGCAATCCTGATCAGATTATTGCGGCGCGGAAGAGCAGCCCTTTAGTGGTCGGGATTGGAGAGGATGAGTTTTTTATTTCTTCGGATGCTTCTCCCATTATAGAGTATACCAATCAGTTTATCTATCTTGAGGATGAAACCATGGCGATTATATACCGCGGGGAACCTTTGAAGATTACCAATCTCAAAAACATTGAGGTGCCTCACACGATTCAGAAGCTTGAGATGAATCTGAGTGAGTTGGAAAAAGGAGGCTATCCGCATTTTATGATCAAAGAGATCTTCCAGCAGCCGCAGACCATTCTTGACGGGACCAGGGGCCGCATTAATGTGGACGGAGACCGCGTGGTGCTTTCAGGGGTGATTGATCATAAAGAGAAGTTTGTCAATGCTCACCGTATTATTATAGTGGCTTGCGGGACGTCCTGGCATGCCGGACTGATCGGGGAACATCTTCTGGAAGATTTTTGTCGTATTCCGGTTGAGGTAGAGTATGCTTCAGAGTTTCGTTACCGTAATCCCGTGATTTATCCTGACGATGTGGTGATTGCCATCTCTCAGTCGGGAGAAACAGCAGATACGCTTGCGGCCATTGAGTTGGCAAAAAGTAAAGGCGCTTTTATCTATGGAATTTGTAATGCCGTCGGATCTTCCATTCCCAGGGCTACTCATTCGGGATCCTATATTCATGTGGGGCCGGAAATCGGAGTGGCTTCTACAAAGGCTTTTACCGGACAGGTGACCGTTCTGACCTTACTGGCTCTTTCCATTGCTTATGAGAAAAATTCTATCAGCAGAAATCTGTTTCTGGAAGTCATTGAAGAATTACAGAATATTCCCCGGAAAATAGAGGCTATACTTCAGCAAAATCATGCCATCAGTGAGTTCTCAAAGATTTTTACCTATGCCCGTAATTTTATATATTTGGGAAGAGGTTATAATTATCCTGCAGCTTTGGAAGGGGCTTTGAAATTAAAGGAAATCTCTTATGTTCATGCCGAAGGCTATCCTGCCGCCGAGATGAAACATGGTCCGATTGCACTGATTGATACGGAGATGCCTGTGGTTGTGATTGCTACCAGAAACACTTTGTACGAGAAGGTGATTAGCAATATTCAGGAAGTGAAAGCCCGTCAGGGGAAGATTATTGCCATCATTACAGAAGGGGACGAACAAATGAAACAGGTGGCGGATTATTTTATTGAGATTCCACATACCCTGGAATGTCTTGAACCTCTTCTTACGTCTATTCCTCTTCAGCTTCTGGCTTATCATATTGCGGTAAACAAGGGACGTGATGTGGATCAGCCCAGAAATCTTGCCAAATCGGTTACTGTTGAATAATGTGTGTATCTTGTCAATGCTTTTGTGTGAGAACCAGGTGATGTGATAAAGAAGAAGATTTTTAATGACCCTGTATACGGGTTTATCGAGATACCCAATCAGCTTTGTTTTGAGCTGATTGAACATCCTATTTTTCAAAGATTAAGAAGAATTCGTCAGGTCGGGGTGGCTCATTACGTCTATCCGGGTGCTCAGCATACCCGTTATCAGCATAGTCTCGGGGCTTTATATCTGATGCAGGAGGCCATTTCTGTTTTACGCGGCAAAGGTCAGGAGATCTCCGAGGAGGAGGCTACCGGTTCTATGGTGGCCATTTTACTGCATGATATCGGGCATGGCCCTTTTTCTCATTCTCTGGAGGGTGTGTTGATTCCTTCGATTTCTCATGAGGAGATGTCCCTGCTTTTTATGAAAAAGCTTAACCGATTGTTCGGAGGGGCTCTCGATCTTGCCATCGAAATATTTACCAACCGATATCCTAAAAAATTTCTTCATGCATTGATTTCCGGGCAACTGGATATGGATAGGATGGATTTTCTGCGTCGGGACAGTTTTTTTACCGGGGTAGTGGAGGGTGCAATTAATTCGGACCGGATTATTAAAATGCTTGCTGTCGATCAGGACGATCTGGTGGTAGAAGCCAAGGGGATTTATTCCATTGAAAGATTTCTTACGGCCCGGCGTTTGATGTACTGGCAGGTATATCTTCACAAGACCGTGGTTGCCGCTGAGACCATTCTGGTTAAAATAGTGCAGAGGGCAAAGCAACTGGTCGCACTCGGAGATCATTCTTTGTTTGCTTCTCCTGCTCTGTCTTATTTTATGAATTTAGATGTTGTGGAGAATGAGGAGGAAATGCTGAATCATTTTGCTTTGCTGGATGATGATGATATCATGGTTTCCGTCAAAACATGGGCTAACCATCAAGACCCGGTG
>JAQVSH010000264.1 GCA_028700615.1 Bacteroidales bacterium | reverse complement strand
GGAGGCAGTTGTAATGATGCCAATGCAAAAGAATTATTCTCCTGTGAAGATGTCGACGGGGGATTGATTGGCGGGGCATCCCTGGTAGCTGAGAAATTTATCAAAATCATCACGGCTTTCTAGGACTCCTTTTTATACCGGATATATCAGTAAAAGAGGCCGCCTTGCGTTTCAGGGCGCCTCTTTGTCATTTTTTATTAAAATAAATGCTTATGGACCCCAGGTTGGAATCATTTCAACGTTTACTAGATATCATGGACCGGCTTCGTGCAGAATGTCCCTGGGACAAAAAACAGACTTTTGAAAGCCTGCGCCATCTTACCATTGAGGAAACCTATGAACTTTCAGAGGCTATTCTGGAAGAAGATCCTGAATCTGTGCGGAAAGAGTTGGGCGACCTGATCATGCACCTGGTTTTTTATTCCAAAATTGCGGAGGAAAAGGGAGAATTTTCCATTACGGAAGTCCTCAACGGAATCTGCGAAAAACTCATATTCAGACACCCCCATGTATTTGGAGACGTGACCGTAAAAGATGAATACGATGTGAAAAACAACTGGGAAGCCCTAAAAATCAAGGAAGGGAACAAAACCGTACTGGGCGGCGTTCCCAAATCCCTGCCGGCTATGGTGAAATCATTCAGAATTCAGGATAAAGCCCGTTCTGCCGGATTTGACTGGGATCAACGGGAACAGGTCTGGGATAAAGTGAATGAGGAAATCCATGAATTAAAACAAGAGATCGAAAAACAAGACAAAGAAAAAACTGAAGCAGAATTCGGAGATGTTTTTTTCTCCCTGATCAATGCTGCCAGACTGTATAAAATTGACCCCGAAGCGGCGCTGGAACGAACCAATAAAAAATTTATCTTCCGCTTTAATTATCTTGAAGCAACAGCCAATGCCGCCGGCAAATCCCTTCAATCCATGTCACTGGAAGAAATGGAATCCATCTGGCAGGAATCAAAAAAAGCAGAAATCAACTCAATTAGCGACAAAACGGATGCAAAACATTGAACAAATCATACGGCAACGGATTCTGGTGCTTGACGGGGCTATGGGAAGCCTTCTGCAAAAACAACACCTTACCGAAGCTGATTTCAGAGGAAGCTGCTTTGAAGACCACTGTTGCAACACACAGGGAAACTTTGATCTGCTTTCCCTGAGCCGTCCGGATCTCATTGAAGACATCCACCGGGCCTATCTGGAAGCAGGCGCTGATATTATCAGCACCAACACTTTCAATGCCAATCGCTTTTCTCAGGCAGAATATGGCGTTGCGGAAATGGTACGCACCATGAACCGTACAAGCGCTCAACTGGCAAAAAAAATTGCCATTCAATATTCCACAGAAGAAAAACCCCGTTTTGTCGCCGGTTCTGTCGGCCCTACAGGAAAATCAGCTTCCATGTCACCTGACATTCAGGATCCTGCAGCCCGTTCGGTCAGTTTTACGGAACTTTCCCTGGCCTACCAAGATCAGATAGAAGGATTACTGGAAGGAGGCGCCGACCTGATCCTGCTGGAAACTATTTTTGACACCCTTAACGCCAAAGCCGCGATTTTCGCTTTGCATCAAGCTTTTAAAAACATCGGAAGAGAAGTTCCCGTGATGATTTCGGTAACCGTTTCGGATGCGAGCGGAAGGACACTCTCCGGACAAACACTGGAAGCTTTTCTTGTGTCCATTTCACACGCTAACCCCCTGAGCATAGGAATCAATTGCTCATTGGGCGCCAAAGAGATGTATCCGCTTTTACAGGAGATGTCGCGCATCAATCCGTTCTTTTCGAGCGCCCACCCCAATGCGGGACTTCCTGATGAATTTGGTCAATATAAAGAATCCCCGGAATCAATGTCCGTATGGGTATCCAAATTCCTGGACGAACAACTGGTAAATATTATCGGCGGATGCTGCGGAACCACCCCTGAACACATCAGACGGATTCAGCAACTGGCTGAAAAAGCTACTCCACGGACACTTCCAAAAATAGAAAAAAGCCTCATGGTCAGTGGATTAGAACCGGTTTCTATCAGGGAAGGGTCTAATTTTATCAATATCGGGGAACGCTGTAACGTGGCCGGATCTCTGCGATTTGCCCGCCTGATCCGTGAAGAAAAATTCCGGGAAGCCCTTGAAGTGGCCAGAGAACAGGCCGAGAACGGTGCCGGAATCCTTGATATCAATCTGGATGATGCCATGCTGGATGCCAAATCTTCCATGGAACATTTTCTCAGGCTTTTAGGGTCAGAACCCGAAATTGCCCGTCTACCCTTTATGATTGATGCCTCCCACTGGGAAGTGCTTGAGAATGGCATGCAAAACGTTCAGGGTAAACCCATTGTAAACTCCATCAGTCTGAAAGAAGGAGAAGAAAAATTTCTGGAACGGGCAGGGATTATTAAACAATACGGAGCCGCTCTGGTGGTAATGGCCTTTGATGAACAAGGACAGGCCTCTTCCCTGGAAAGAAGGATTTCAATTTGTCAGAGAGCCTACAGACTGCTCACAGAAAAAGCCGGATTTCCCCCCGAAGATATTATTTTCGATCCCAATGTGCTGACCATATGTACCGGGATGAAGGAGCATGACAATTACGCCGCAGACTTCATTGAAACGGTACGCTGGATTAAGGCTAATCTTCCCTATGCAAGAGTAAGCGGAGGCATCAGCAATCTTTCTTTTTCCTTCAGAGGAAACAATCCTCTTCGCGAAGCCATGCATGCCGTTTTTCTCTATCATGCCATCCAGGCGGGACTTGATATGGCGATTGTCAACGCCGGAGCCCTCCCGGTGTATGATGAAATTGACCCGGAATTACTGCAACGGATTGAAGATGCAATTTTTAACCTAAGATCTGACGCCACCGGGAGATTACTGGATATCGCCGCGAACATCAAATCTCAATCACAGGGCCATGCTGCGGAAGAGAAACCAGAGGAATGGCGGGAACATTCTCTTACCGAAAGAATTCATTATGCGCTGATCAAAGGCAATGATGCCTTTATAGAGTCTGATATAGAAGAAGCCACCGGCATTTTCCCCTCAGCTCTGTCCATTATAGAAGGGCCGCTGATGGATGCCATGGGAATGGTAGGAACCCGTTTTGGAGAAGGAAAAATGTTTCTTCCCCAGGTAGTCAAAAGCGCCCGGGTGATGAAACGCGCCGTAGAAGTTTTGGAACCCAAAATTCTTGCAGAAAAGAAGAGATCGGGAAACTCCTCAGAAAATAAAAAAATTCTGCTGGCTACCGTAAAAGGAGACGTGCATGACATTGGGAAAAACATTGTCGGGGTAGTGCTGGGATGCAATAACTATGAAGTCATTGACCTCGGAGTGATGGTTCCTGCCGACAAAATTATCGAAACGGCTCTCGCCGAAAAAGTGGACATTATCGGGTTAAGCGGGTTAATTACCCCTTCCCTGGATGAAATGATTCATGTAGTGAAAACGCTGGAAAAAAGAGGTATATCTATCCCCGTTATCATAGGGGGAGCCACCACTTCCGAAGTGCATA
>JAQVSH010000263.1 GCA_028700615.1 Bacteroidales bacterium | reverse complement strand
ATAATGTTTTTTTATTTTTAAATTTCAGTTCCGGGGATTAATATAGAACAAATCCGTTTGCAGCCACCGTTATTTTTTTGCTACTGAACATTTGATCCTAAGAATTATTCAGGGCTCTGCTCCGGGGTAGTTTATTTATAAAAATCTTTCAACTTTATTTCAAATACAGTCAAATGCTTTAACTTTAGGGTATAAAGAATGAGACCACATAGAGATATTATGAGAACACAAATTGGTTTATTAATGATTTTCTTTGTCTTAGTTATAGGATGTCAGAAGCAAAATCCCATCAAAATAGACAGGGAAAAAGTTGTTAGGCGGCACAATGTCAGACTCGGTTCACTCAACATACTGTCACCGCTATCTGTTGGTAACGGCCATTTTTGTTACACTGCTGATATCACGGGAATGCAGACATTCACAGATACTTATAAAAAAGGCATACCTTTAACAACTATGGCGGAGTGGGGGTGGCATTCATTTCCAAATCCTGATGAATATAAGCTTCAGGATACCTATTATAACGTAGATACATATGGCAGAAAAGTTCCCTATCCAATAAATACAGGACATCAGGGAAGCAACTGGTTACGATCTGATCCTCATCAGATCACTCCCGGACTTGCAGGATTGCAGATAAGAGACGAAAAGGGTGATATTATTTCATATGAACAGTTGAATAAGATCGATCAGAAACTTGATTTGTGGAATGGTACACTGGTAAGTCACTTTGATGCCGGTGGTGAACCGGTTTCTGTTACAACAATTGCACATCCTGAATACGATCAGGTGTCATTTAAAATTCAATCAGAACTCCTTGGTAAGAGAAGGATTGCCATAAAGATTACATTTCCTTATGCTTCTGGTTTATGGGGAGCAGATCCTGCAGATTATGAAAATGATGATTTACATGAAACTGAGATTTTTAACATCAATGAAAACACCTTTTCGATAGCCAGGAAGATGGATGATAAGAAGTATTATTGCCATGTTAAAACTTCGGTAAAGTGTGACATCCGGAATTTGGGAAAACATATAATTCTTTTGGAGCCTGAACCTTTAAGTCAGGAATTTGAATTAAATATTTTATTTAATGAGAAGAGCACACAACTATCACCGGTATCCTTCAGCGAGACTATGAAAGTAAATATTAAATCATGGCAGAATTTTTGGCAAACAGGTGGGTTCCTAGATCTTTCAGCCAGCAGGGATACGCGTTGGAAAGAGTTGGAGAGAAGAGTAATATTGTCACAGTACCTCACTGCTGTTCAGTCACGGCAGAAATATCCTCCTCAGGAGACCGGATTAACATGCAACAGCTGGTATGGAAAATTTCATCTCGAAATGCATTGGTGGCATTCAGTTCATTTTGCTCTTTGGGGCAGACCGGAGTATCTTGAGAAAACAATGGATTATTATTATAATATTTTGCTTTCGGCACAGGATTTTGCAGCTTCACAAGGTTATAAAGGAGCACGCTGGCCAAAGATGACAGGACCCGGAGGGATAGACTCCCCTTCAGGTGTTGGACCATTGCTTATTTGGCAACAACCTCACCCTTTGTATTATGCAGAGCTTATATACCGGTATAAACCAACACCGGAGACATTGGAAAAATATCATTTGTTAATTGAAAAGAGTGCTGAGTTTATGGCTGATTTTGTCGTCTGGAATGAGGAGAGAGAGTGTTTTGAACTCGGACCGCCGCTTATATCTGCACGTGAATTCAGCGGCAGTACTTATGCAGATAATAAAAATCCAACTTTCGAACTGGCATACTGGAGCTGGGGTTTGCGTATGGCTAATCAATGGAAAAAAAGGATGGGCAAACCTGAAAATAAGGAATGGAATCATATTGCTGATAATATGGCTCCCTGGCCTGTTAAAGATGGCGTTTATATTGAGCAGGAATCTGTTCCTGTTGCTGACGGAGGTCATCCCTGCCAATTAGCTGCATTTGGATTTTTACCAGAATGTGAAAGTCTGGATAAAGAGATAATGAGGACAACCTTAAAACATGTTATGAATAATTGGGACTGGGAGTCGACATGGGGATGGGATTATCCTCTGATAGCTATGACTGCTGCCAGACTTGGAGAACCCGAACTGGCAGTTGAAGCACTGCTGACGGATGTAACAAAAAATACTTATCTGCCCAATGGCCATAATTATCAACGTGATGATCTTAAGATTTATCTTCCCGGAAACGGAGGATTGCTTTCTGCTGTCGCAATGATGTGTGCAGGATGGGAGGGAGCTCCGGAATCTCATGCCCCGGGATTTCCGGATAGTAACGAGTGGGTTGTAAGATGGGAGGGGTTAAAACCATTTTTATAATTTTTTTCGCATATTATTGATTATTTTACTAAATTGTAGTTCGAAATTAATGTCTGGTTATTTATTATTGAAATATATCATTAACCTATATTGAAATGGAAAATAAAAAAGGATTCACAAGAAGAGATTTTATCAGAGGTGCAATTGGCGCAGGTATTATTGTTGCCGGAGCTGATCTTTTAACAGGATGTAAAGGATATGATGCCAAAGGCCTTCCTACCGCAATTCTTGGAAAGACAGGAGTGCGTGTACCACGTTTAGCAATTGGTCTGGGAAGCAGGTGGTGCAGTATGGAGAGTGAAGATAAGGCACTGGAAATGCTAGCCTATGCGTTAGATAACGGATTGTATTACTGGGATACAGCACATACCTATACAAATCCTTCTTTGGGGATAGTAAGTGAAGAGCGCATTGGAAAATTATTAGCTTCCCGGAGAGATGAAGTTTTTATTTCAACAAAAGTAGCAAGTCGTGATCCTGAAGAGGCAAAACGACAAATTGAACTTAGTCTGAAGAGACTTCAGACCGACCATGTCGATATGCTTAAAATTCACAGTGTGCTGTCGATGGAAGATGTTGACATACTGAGCGCTAAAGGTGGATTAATAGAGGTCATAAGTAAAATGAAAGAGGATGGAGTTACCAGGTTTATCGGATACTCCGGGCATGCCAGCGCAGAGGCTATGAAGACAATGACAGAGCGCGGTGACTTCGACAATATGTTAATTGCCATGAATCATTACGGAATGAAGAATGATCCCCAGAAACGACAGGAGCTGGCTATTCCTGCTGCCCTTAATAAAGGAATGGGTGTTATGCTGATGAAGTCTGTGCGACCCAAAGAGACAATTCCCGGGATGGATATAAATGATCTCGTCAGATTTGCATTGTCGCTGGAAGGTCCTAAGGGTGTTGTCGTAGGCATGGACAGTATGGATGTTGTCAAGTCAAATCTTGATATTTTGAAGAATTTTACACCTCTGGGAGAAGAGAAAATGAAGAATCTGGCCAAAACTCTGACTCCGTTTTTTAATCATGAAAATCTGGAGTGGATGAAACATGAATATCGCGACGGAAACTGGGCATAGTTATCAATATTATTAATATATAAAACATGCCATTTTATCCGGAACTAAAAATCAGAGAATGGGATTCCTCAGGAGTAAAATTAAAAAAACAACG
>JAQVSH010000262.1 GCA_028700615.1 Bacteroidales bacterium | reverse complement strand
CTTTGGATACCGATATTCCTGATATTTTAGACGGGAATATTCCTACAGATGCCTATTATAACCGTTATTATGGTGATAATGGATGGAGGGCAATGACCATCAGGTCATTATCTATCGGACAGGGAGGGGTGCTTGTGACTCCTTTACAGTTAGCCAACCTGATGGCGACCATCTGTAATCATGGCTTTTATTATCCTCCCCATATGGTTCGATCTGATCGTTTCCGTGAAAAAATACAGACTTCGGTAGATAAAAAGTATTTTCCGATAGTGATTGAAGGCATGTCCAGAGTGAATGAGTTTGGTACCGGAAGAGCCTGGAAACTTCCCAATGATATTAAATGGGGCGGGAAAACCGGCACAGTGCAAAATGCCGGAGTCAAAGACCATTCTATTTTTGTCGGTTTTGCTCCTGTGGAAAACCCTCAGATTGCAATTGCCGTGGTAGTGGAAAATGCCGGGTTCGGGGCAACATGGGCGGCCCCTGTCGCCAGCCTGATGATTGAAAAATATCTGACAGACAGTATTACTCGTCCATGGGTGGAAGAAAACCTGATCTCGTTTCAATGATGATGTATCTTCAGAAAAATATTCGTACAACGTCTTCTATTGACTGGGTTACCGTGTTGTTATACGCCTTGCTTGTCCTGATGGGCTGGCTGAATATATATGCCGCGGTATATGATGATCAATACAGTAGCATTCTTTCTTTTTCCCAGCGTTACGGAAAACAATTGATATGGATTATTGCGGCCTGTGGTTTGGCTCTCTCAGTTTCCTTAATTGATTCCAAGCTCTATTCGATTTTTGCCTGGGTGATCTACGGAACTTCACTATTTCTTCTGTTATTGGTTTTGCTGGTTGGATCAGAAATAAACGGAGCCCGGTCCTGGATTATGATTTCCGGGATGCAGCTTCAACCCACTGAATTTGCGAAGATTGGTACCTGTCTGGCAATAGCCAGATTATTGGGCAGAGAAAATGCCCACCTGAAAGATGCCCGGACTATGTTGAGGATATTTTTAGTTCTGGCGGCTCCGATGGGATTGATTTTACTGCAGCCTGATGCGGGTTCCGCGCTGATTTACTTTGCCTTTCTTCTGGTTTTGTACAGGGAAGGACTTCCCGGATGGATTTTGGCTGTAGGCGTGCTTGCTGTGGTTGTGTTTATTCTGGTTCTTGTGGTGGAAGATCTGGTAACCTATTCCTTAATCGCATCACTGGGTTTTATTCTTTATATGGTATATACCAGAAAGATCAAAGCGTCCATCCGCTTTCTGGGCATTTTTTCCGCCATTATTTTTCTGGTATTTTCTGCCAATCAGCTTTTCTTCTGGGAATTACCGGTTGAGGAACTTTTAGCCTGGATTATTCTTGTTAGTTCGGGGGTGCTTGCAATTACCGGAATTTTTATCAAAAACCGAAAATTGTCATTGTTCGCTTCTTTGGTTTTTGGAGTTATGCTCTACACGACCACAGTGGATTATGTGTTTGCTAATTTTATTGAACCTCATCAGCAGCAGCGTTTGCACATATTATTGGGTCTGGAAGAGGACCCCCTGGGATATGGATACAATGTTAATCAGTCTAAAATAGCTATCGGATCCGGAGGATTCTGGGGAAAAGGTTATTTACAGGGGACTCAGACCAAATTTAATTTTGTTCCTGAACAGAGTACGGATTTTATTTTTTGTACTGTCGGGGAAGAATGGGGATTTGTTGGCTCCCTGGTGGTTTTGGGATTATATCTTTTCCTGTTGTTCCGTATTCTTTTTTTAGCAGAAAGGCAGCGATCCACCTTCAGCCGGGTTTATGGATACGGAGTGGCTTCCCTGTTTTTCTCCCATTTTCTGGTAAATGTGGGCATGTCAATCGGACTTTTGCCGGTCATAGGAATCCCTTTGCCCTTTTTTAGTTACGGAGGCTCTTCGCTCTGGGCTTTTACCATTTTGTTATTTATTCTGCTGAGACTGGACTCCAACCGCTCAGAACTGATCTGGTAGGATTACTCTGAGCGATGGATAGAAATCCTGAACTTATCCTGTACGTAATCGATAATACCCGGGAAAAAATCATAAAATTGAAAACGAAGGGTATCATAATTCAGTTCAAGAATTTCTTTAGCCCATTCGGATTCTGCAGGCAGGGACGTTTGTTTTGACATTTTCTCCAGCACTTCCCTGAATCCTTCTATGGTTTCATATTTTTCAATCCATCTTCCTGCAAAAAATCCGGGAAGAAATTTTTGTGCGCTGATCGGAAGTACATCAAAATAGGACAAAAGAATATCATAAACCCATTCGGTGTAATCATTCAGAGACTTATCATGAAAAATATTCCAATCTTTTGCCAGAAAATGGTCAAACAGAATATCGGTGATGACCCCTGCATACTTGTGATATCTTGGTGAAAAAAGTTTCTTGCATTCTTTGGTAACCGGATGGCTGTCGGTATACCAGTCTATGTTGCGGTGCAACATAATCCCTTCCTGGATCTGATCCGGAAAATTCAGATACTCTGCCCCACGGACAAAATCCCCCATAAAATTACCAATCAGGATCTCCGGATTTTCACCGGAAAGATATGTATGTGCGAGGTAATTCACAAAATAAGGGTTTCGTTATCAGATGCTTGAACAGGGCAGGAAGAACGCTGTAAAAGTAGATAAAAAACCCCAATCTGAATGAATCTTGCCCATATTTACAAAGAAAGCCGGGAAATTAAATATCCCCCGGCCTTCTCTGATAAAAAATTAAAGCATTACAACGCAGCAGAAATAGCAGGTGCCTGTTCCATTTTAAAAGCAGCCATTCCTTCGGGGGTTAATTCAACTTCCGTGCTCTTGTTCTCAGGCAGATACATCAACACTTTGCGTGAGGATAAACGTTTCATGATTTTGGATTCACCGCTGGAAGTAACGGCTGACCATTCCTGTTTTTCAGGACAATAATTGAGCTCCATGGAAATGTGTTCTGCACCTACCTGCTCCAGATGATAACCATTCTTCTTTGAAACAACCCGGATAATACGCCCCTGAGATTCAATCAGTTTTTCCGATCCTTCATTCATGGAAAGATTGGTACTTCCTCCCCAGAACTCAATGGAATTCAACACCAGGGCGTCAGCCAGAATGGTTACCTGATAAACCGGAATAATGTGGAAACCGATAAATACCAGTTCGTTGACAAATTTACTATCCACACTGTTATTCCAGTCTAAAACCCGGTTTGTCAATTGAAATGAACCGATACATGAACTCATGCCTACCGCGATAAGAAGTATCGCCAATGTTTTCTTCATTGTTTTCATTGTTTTTAATTTAAAGGTTAAACTTTATAATATAAAAAGATGACAGACAAATACTTCTGATTCTGTTATGATATTCGGGGAGAAAAGATCATTCCCAAATAAAGTTACCAATTTATCCCGGAATTTAATACAGTAAGAAGGGAAAATGGATAAAAAATGCCTTTAAGATTCTGTTTAAGAATTACTTAAAGGCATTTTCAGAGGTTCCTGGCGGATTCGAACCG
>JAQVSH010000261.1 GCA_028700615.1 Bacteroidales bacterium | reverse complement strand
ATCTTCCGATGAAAGTCAGACAAGTCGTGGCTAATGAGAAAGTATCTGAAGATCAGGGCAAAGTAGCCCTGGAGTATGGCCCGATGGTATATTGTGCAGAGGAAGCGGACAATGGAGCGATACTGACTGAAGCTGAAATTTCTGCTCAGTCTGAATTCAGCGTTGAGAAACGCAATGATTTGCTCAACGGCGTGATTTCTTTGGTGAAAAAACCTGCCGTTAAAGGTCAGTCCTCGCTTGTATTAATTCCATATTATGCCTGGTCAAACAGAGGCGTCGGACAAATGAAAGTGTGGTTTCCCCTGAAAAAAGATTAAGGAATTATCGGACATTCGCTCGGGCGTCAGGTCCGATACTTTGGGTTGGATACGACAGATTGATTAGTTTCCTGCGTTTTTTTCTTTGCAGCTTACTCTGTTGTCGATATTTAAAAAACATCTACCTTTATGATTGTGATGGCTATCTCCCCGTCATAAATTCAGGGTATGGATGATGAAATGGTTTCTGCCGGGTCCGGAAGATTTCTTTCCAAAGTGTATGCATGGATGGTCTTTGCGTTGATTGTGAGCGGGGTGATTGCCCGGTGGGCTGCTTCTAATCCTCCGGTAGTAGAGTTGTTGCTCGAAAATAAAATTTTCTTTTGGGGGATGATTCTCTCCGAGTTTGCTATTGTATTGGCGCTGACTGTGGCTACTCAGAAGATTTCTTCTCAATGGGCCGGCTTTCTCTTTGTCTTATATTCTGTGATCAACGGATTTACTCTTTCGGTAATTTTTCTGGTGTTTACTCCTGAGTCAATTGCCAGCGTCTTTTTTATCACGGCCGGCACCTTTGCCGTGATGAGTCTCTATGGTTTTTTGACAAAAAACGATTTAACTTCATTGGGCAATCTTTGCCTGATGGCCCTGGTCGGGTTGGTAATTACCGGGTTGGTGAATATGTATTATCAGAATGAGGAGGTTTCTTTCATCGGATCTATTGCCGGGGTGCTTATTTTTGTAGGATTGATTGCCCACGATACACAAAAGATTAAAAAACTGAATATTATTGGAAATGAAGGAACTGAAACGGATAGAAAGGAGTCGATTGTAGGAGCCCTTACTTTGTATCTGGATTTTGTGAACTTATTTTTGAGTCTGCTCAACCTTTTCGGGAAGAAGAAAAGTTGATAAACGGATCTTTAGCATGAGAATTCCGGCTGTTTTTAAAGAATGCATTGATAGGCAGATGGCGTCTAACCGCGGAATTAATCTTTTCAGTGAGGATTTTTCCGGTTCGTTGCATTTCTCTGATGAAATGATCAGACTTATGCATGATGCAAAAAATCCTGACCCGGAACTTCGGGATGAAATCTGTGAATATCTTGTAGATAAAGCGCTTTTGGAATTTTGCAGGGTGAATCAGTTTTATACATTTAATAAAAAAACGAGGCGGGATTTAAAATTGATTTACAGTGGATTAATGGATGCTATTGACCGAAAGCATACATGCCTCGATAGGAAGGTCGCTTCAGGTCTTCTCCGTGAACATCATCAGAATCTGAGAGATTGGTTGGTTATTACCAATCCTTTTGCGCAAAAGATGTATGAGTCCGGGCCCGAAAAAGCAAGTCCGGTACCCTGTTCAGAGTATAGCGGAATATTCCAGTTACAGATTTTGAGTATAGATCTAAATAATCTGAAAGAACCTCTATTGGATATAGGATGCGGATCCGGCGGAAATCTGGTCACGTATCTTCGGGAGCAGGGGTTTGTTGCCCGGGGATTTGACCGTTTTGCAGAGGAAAAGCCTTATCTGGACAAGAATGATTGGTTTGGTTTTGATTTCGGCAAAAGCAAATGGGGAACGCTGGTGAGCAATCTTGCTTTTTCACATCATTTCAGACACCATCATTTTCGTGAAGACGGGAATTACACCGACTATGCCAGAAAATACATAGAGATTCTGGATTCACTGATCCCCGGCGGGAGCTTTTATTATGCTCCCGATCTGCCTTTCATCGAAGAATTTTTGGATCCCGCCCGGTTCCTAAAACATAACTATGCCTTGGGAAATCAGGGTTTCCGATCTTCTGTAATCAAAAGACTGAAATAAAGAAAAATTCTATTTCTTTGGATCTTCGGTAATAAATCCGTCTGCGAGCCGGATAATCCTGCTTCCGTATTTTGCAAATTCCTCATTGTGAGTGACCTGAATGATGGTCATTCCTTCTTCGTTCAGCTCTTTTAAGAGTTCCATGATCGCTCTTCCCTGATCAGAATGCAGGTTCCCGGTCGGTTCGTCTGCCAGAAGGAGACTGGGGCGGCCGATGATAGCCCTTGCTATCGCGACCAACTGTTGTTGTCCTCCGGAAAGTTGGTTGGGGAAGAGATCTTTTTTAGCTACGATATTAAACCGGTCTAAAAGATCGGCCACCATGGCTTTACGTTCTTTGGATTTGATGCCTTTGTAGATCAAAGGGGTTTCTATGTTTTCGTATACGTTAAGCTCTTCGATCAGATGAAAAGCCTGAAAAATGAACCCCATCTGATTTCTGTGGTATTCTATTTTCTTTTTTTCTGAAAGATGCAGCATGGGTTCTTCTTTGTATGTATACTCTCCGCCCGAAGGTTCGTCCAGAAGACCTATGATGTTCAGCAAAGTTGATTTTCCGGAACCGCTGGGCCCCATGATGCTAACAAATTCTTTTTCTTTAATTTCCAGATTTACATTCCTTAGAACGAAGAAACGGGAAATATTGGTTTTGTAGAAACGGTCGATGTTTGTTAATTTTATCATTTTATGAGTTGTTGATATTTAGTCAATTGTAAGTTTTTTATGAGTCTTATGAGTTTTTATTGCGGACCAAGGCTATTCTATAGTGATTTCTTTTTCTCCCCAAAGTAATTTTCCATCGGCTGCAATCCCTTCCATACGGATTAAATAGGATCCTTTTTGTTCTCCGGGAAGAAACTCAATCGGTTTAGAAACGCTTTGAGAGCTCAGGACAAAAGTGTTCCACCAGAGGCTTTCAGGAGTAGGTGAGAAGGATTTCCGGGTAACCTGACCGGAAGGTACTATATCAGGATATCTTTCTATATTCCCGCTTCCAATGGTTTTAATTTTTACAATCCCTACTGCATTCAATCCGGTATATTGCATCACATCCTGGGATTTGGTCGAAACTTCGATATTTTCTATTTCTGAAGTATTCAATGCATTAAGAACCGAAACATCCGTTCCCATTTTATTCCCGTCAATGACAATAAGGGCTCCTTCCGAGCCATAAATGGAATTGATTCCTCCTGAGAACACGATTTTATTGTTGATCAGATCAAACATTTTAATGCTTTTAATGATATCCAGCACATTGGCAAACCGGGTATAATACTCTTTTTTCTTTATGTCCGGCGATTTTGAATTTTTGGCGGATCCCTGGATGCGATCGGAAAAGGCATTTTCAAGAGATCTGAAATTATTCAGCAGAAAAGGTTGTACTATGGCTACCCATACAGTTTTTAACGCCAGTGTTTGCTGAATATCCGTTATATTGTTTTTCT
>JAQVSH010000260.1 GCA_028700615.1 Bacteroidales bacterium | reverse complement strand
CGATTTGAAACAGAAATAGTTACAGGATTAATAACCGGAGGAATGGTGTCAAAGGAGATCCCATAGGTTCCGAAGGCAGAGATGGTTCCTTCGATCCAACCGTCTTCCCAGGTTCCACCCGAATAAATTTTCTTTCCCGAAGCGGTGATTTTTGCCAGGATGGCTTTTTTTCTCAGAGAATCCTGAATGTCTGGCGCCTTTATTTTAACGGTTGCCGGTTTATTCAGGGGGATTTCTTCGTCCCCGATCACGTGCAGAACATGAGATGGTTTCGAATCGGTTTTGATAGTCCGATAATTGAAGTTTATGTCTTGATAGACTCCTTCCCGGGGAATGCTGACCCGAATCAGGGAATCCTGAAAATAAAAAGGCCAGTTGTGTCTGATTTTTAGCATGTTATTCAAATCCAGATCTTTCAGATATTCGGTAATGGAGAAATTTGAAACATAGGGATCTTTGGTTTTTATTCTGAATTCTGATACTGATTTATTTCCGTTGAAATCGAACACCTCAATTTTAATGAGGTGGGTCAGGGTGTCTTCAAGAAAAATCAGGCCGTTTTCCTTTACATGCTGATAAATGGGAAGGCGATTGTTTGATTCTAACCATAATGTGTTGATTTTTTGTCCGTTGCGAATAAATTCACCGTAATCCATCAGGCTGTTGATCGTTCTGGTGTCTTCAATGGGAAAATGATCCATGCTCTGGGAGAATACCAACATATTGTCCTTCCAGAGATTGAACCGATAGGGGCCGTTTCTTACGGTGGAGCCTTCGGCGGCATCTGTCGCAATCACTCCAAATCCTGTGATAGATTTTACATTCAGCGTTTTGCCGTTATTTATTCTGTAACCAGATCCGGTTTTTTGAGGAGTAAAACTGGTTTTTTTTGCCTGTGTTTTTGGAAGATCGTTCCCATTAAATTCATAAATAAACAGTCTTCTGATGACAGGGCTGATATGATCGTTTATTGCAGGGATAAACAGGAGGGGATTATAGCTTTCTTTACTATTGGATTTTCTGATCTCAAAATGAAGATGCGGACCGGCGGAAGCTCCCGTATTTCCTGAAAAAGCGATGACATCCCCTTTCTTTACCGGAAACATTCCGGGATCCGGAGTAAGTTCCACCGCAAAGCTCTGTTTTTTATATTGTTCTTCCCGGCACCATTCCGCCACGTCGCTCCGAAATGAATCCAAATGTCCATACACACTCTGTATATCTCCGTCATACTGGACATATAGGGCATTTCCGTAATTGCCTGAAGAAACGCTGATTCGTGTAATATAGCCATCCGCGATAGCTAATATTTTTTTCCCGGTAACTCCCTGGGTACGAAAATCAACTCCTCCGTGAAAATGGTTGCTTCTGAGTTCTCCGTATGTTCCCGAAAAAAACAGGGGGATATCCAACGGGGCGGTAAATTCTTCTGCGGCAGGGATCTCCTGAGAACAAATCCGATGGTTATTTGTTATAAAAAATAGCAACAAGAGAGAAATGAATGGTGATAATTTGGACATGGATCTTTATTTAAAACGGAAAATCGATTTACAAGGTGCGAAGATAAGTTTTTGTTCTTATTATCTTTTTTAGTTCTCTCAATTAACGTATATTTGTATTAGTTTTTGGGCGTACTACATGGGAGCGCATGATGAAATATTGAAGTCTTTGCAGATGAAGTTGCAACAGGTGTCAGGAGTCATTGACACCCTGCAGTTTCAGGTGCGTCAGGCCGATATGGAAATCAACGGGTTGAAAGATCAGCTGCGTCTCAAAGATCAGGAGTTAGGTGCTTTGCAGGAGAAGTTTGATAAACTGAAAATTGCAAAGGCATTAAGCGGAGATACAGAGCAGAAGCGGGATGCCAAGCTCGTAATCCAAAAAATGTTGCGGGAAGTTGACAAATGTATCGCTTTATTGAACAGGTAATATATCAGCAAAACGGGGATGGAAGAGAAGCTTTTAATCAAAGTGAATGTGGCCGAGAGGTTTTACCCGTTAAAAATTGACAGACCTGATGAGGCACGCATCAGGGAAGCTGCCAAAATGATCAACGAGAAGCTGAGTCAGTATAAATCTCGTTATAAGGACAGTGATGCCCAGGATCATTTAGCAATGGTTTCATTGCAGTTTGTGATCAGAATGCTGAGTCTCCAGGATAAATTGGAGGTTTCTGGTCTGGAAGATCAGTTAAAGCAACTGGAATCGATAATAGACGATATGTTGAAAACCCGGTTAGAACGTTCTTTAACATAAACGAAACAGCCCGCATTGTTTCTGTAATCCTTCTGAAACTCAACACTATAAATCTTATAGAGTTGAACTCAGGTTGCGTAGGACAGGCCTTACTCCGTCTCTGACGGATTTTCCCCCCAGCGGGGAGACATTGGACGTTCGAAACAGCCAGCGACTCTAGCCCATGTTTGTCCGGGGTTTTAGCAAGCATTTACAGGAAAGTGCGGGTTTTTTTTTAAACCTAAATAAACCAAACAATGATTTTGACGATTATTATCGCCGTAATTGCTCTGGTTAGCGGATTGGCTTTGATGTATGTCCTTAATGCAACGATATTAAAATCGAAAGCGGAGAATATAATCAAAGAGGCTGAGACAGAGGCAGAAGGAATAAAAAAGGAAAGAATTCTTCAGGCGAAGGAGAAATTCTACCAAATGAAAGCCGATCATGAAAGGGAGGTGAATGAGCGAAATATGAAACTGGCCTCTGCGGAGAACCGGATTAACCAGAAAGAAGCGCACCTTTCACAGAAACTAGAGGAAACACAGCGGCAGAAAAAAGAAATGGATCTGCTGAAAGAGAGTATGACCGCCCAGATTGAATATGCTGAACGGAAGAGTGAAGAGCTGACCCGCCTGCATAAACAACAGGTAGAAAAACTGGAATCTCTGGCAGGAGTATCCGCTGAAGAAGCCCGGAGCCAGTTGATAGAATCTCTTAAGGCTGAGGCAAAAACTGAGGCCATGTCTTATATCAATGAGACGATGGATGAGGCAAAAATGACAGCCGGAAAAGAGGCTAAGAAAATCGTGATTCAGACCATTCAAAGAGTGGCTGCCGAAGCTGCGGTTGAAAATTCTGTTACGGTTTTTCACATTGAAAATGATGAAATCAAGGGTCGCGTCATTGGTCGTGAAGGTCGGAATATCCGTGCTCTTGAAGCGGCTACCGGGGTTGAGATTATTGTGGATGATACCCCTGAGGCTATTATTTTATCGGCTTTTGATCCTGTCAGGAGGGAAATTGCCCGTTTGTCCCTGTATCAGCTGGTGACCGATGGGAGAATACATCCCGCCCGCATTGAGGAAATTGTCAATAAAGTCAAAAAACAGGTGGAAGAAGAAATCAATGAGGTGGGAAAACGCACAGCCATTGATCTGGGTATCCACGGTTTGCATCCCGAGTTGATCCGCATGATCGGGAAGATGAAATACCGTTCTTCATATGGCCAGAACTTACTGCAGCATTCACGCGAAGTGGCCAATCTTTGTGCTGTGATGGCTTCTGAACTGGGCTTAAATGCAAAATTGGCC
>JAQVSH010000259.1 GCA_028700615.1 Bacteroidales bacterium | reverse complement strand
TGTACCAAAGCCCGACTTTACGGTGATACTACATTACAAACCAAACATTTGAAAAGGGAGCTGGCAGATCCGTCGTCTTCATCAAGCAGTTTCCCGATCCCTGACTATAATAAATCTACACAGGAGAGAATCGTTATGTTTGAACTCCGGTCAATAGATGAAGCACTGCAAAAAAGTTTCGGTCAAAAGGCAGTGGCAGCTGAAATGCTCGGAATGAACACCGATCAACTGCGATATAAAATTTTAAAACTGGAGAAGTTGCATCCAAATTGTTTCTACGGTTTAAAGAATATCAACAAAGCATACAAATTAAAACACTGAAATATGCCTACACTCGAATTTTATGGAGCCGGTGGCCTTGAAATGACCCAGCAATTGACAAATGCACTTGGCAGGTATGCAAAATATTGTTGCGGGCTTGAAGGTTGGAAATTTAAGCCAACCAACTTGAATAAAGAAAATCCTGACCCAGAACCAGAAGATGGAGAGCAGATTATCTTCAGTATACCCGTGTATTTTTCAGAAGGGGAAAAAAGAGAAGAGGAGACAAATAAAGATGAAACTTTTTATTCCTTTTTCAAATTAATAATTGGCCACATAGGAATTATCTCGGATGAATTCAAGAAATTCTGTGATATCGTAAAAAATAAAGCACAGGACATAAATAAGTTACAGAAACTATTTAAAGATGGCTATAATATTAAATTATTGAACATTCAAAGTAGCGATGAGAGTTATTGGCGCAATGAAATAACAAAGATTGACAATAATACCTTTTACATTTTTTTTTGGATCTTATCTCCCGAAGATGAAAAAGAAAAGGAAAAAAACAATCCTGAGTTCTTGAAGAGAATTAAACGACAATATGAAATTAAAGATAAGATATGGGGTTATAGCAAATTCATGCGTGATTTTCTAAAAATCAGGAATCGTTGTTTTGAAGTGGAAATGGGAGAACTTATGAATTATCCTGAAGATAAAATAAAAGAAATAATTGCGAACAAAAAAAATAAAATTGGTAACGGAGAAATAAAAGAGCAAATTCAAGCCTTAACAAATAATGTTCAATCTATTTTAAAACAATATAAACTAAAAAAAAAGGATAAACAGACTTTTGATTTTGCTGATTTGGCAAAACTTCACCTTTACAACAGGAACAACCATTTTGAAAAGGAGTTTTTCGATTCCAGTTTTTTTGATTTTGTCAGTAAGGCATCGGGCTCAGCTCACCGGTTGCTGAATGAGAAAGACAAATTGCTGTTTGATCCCGATAAAGCGAAAGAATTAGGCAGTCTGGAAAGCAAACTCTTTTTTTATGATCTTTTTAAGAATGTTACGGATGCATGTATCTCTTACAGTAATCCAACTATAGCAAAAGCCCCAGATTTTGTTTTTCTGGATGATGTTAATTTAAGTTCATTGGACACAGATAAGGACAAAGTTTATCTTGACAAGTACCAACGGTTACACGAGTGGTTCCCGGGCTCACTTTTTTATTACAGCACTGACATAAACTTCTTGGATTATTTATTTAAGATTAAGACCCACGATGTAAAAACGAACTCTTTAAGCAAGTTAGATTTTAATGGACAATTAGTATTTAAGAATGGGAAAATTAGTGATTTGCAAAATAAAGGTAAGAAACCACTATTTATTGGTATTGATATTGACTGGAATGGCGAAGATGTGGGTCTTGAGCTTTTGAAGCAATTCCGAAAGAATGTGCACAAAATGAAACGGCCTTGTTTCATTTTCGTATTCAGCCGGTACGAATATCCATCCACCATCCGAAAGGCCATTGCAAGCGGGGCTCTTTTTTATGTCACTAAGCAGAATTATATGAACCTGGTTCACAAGGTTCATATGATTTTACGAAGTTTAAAGGAGCATCCAGAAGAAATAACTGATCCAAAGTATCTGAATTATGAGAACTGGCACCTCTTAAATAAACTGGAACCTGCCAAGGTAATTGAGCTAAAAACCGGTTTGATCAAGGGGCTTACGTCTAAGGAAGTAGGAATAACAGTCTACGAAAATGAACATGAAAGGCGTTGGATCAAGAAGCTTCCCAAAGCCGATCTTCACTGTCATATAGGATCGTGTATCGGGCCCGAATTTTTGCCGGTAACCGCACTTACAGTCTTATCAGAAATGTATCCTATGGATGCCTTTGAAGACAAAGAATCGACAAAAATAGAACAAATTAAATGTATTATTGAGTTTGTTTCCCTATTTGTTAAAGGGCTTGTGCTTGAAAATGACAAGATCGTTTTGAAGCAAAATAAGCTAAGTGAAGCATTTGGCATCACGGATAAGAATGTCTGTCTCTTTAAATGGATCACTACAGCACTGAATTTGGAGAAAAAGGAAGTCTTTCCGGAAACTGCCCTGCTTGACCCGAATTATAAGGACATGGATCTGGCCCTTTTTGGAACTGATCCCGAAAATAAATATTTAAAGTTGAGACAAGACCTGAAGAGAATGAATGTGAGTTATGATACGATCATGTTGTTCTTTATCCTTATGATCTTTTTCAAAGAAAAACAAATCAACAATGCAGATGAGTTAATTAATATTATCCGGCAAATTCTTGGCGATCTTTTCGGGTGCACTTCTGAATCAACTAAATCAATTGATCAGCTGTTAAAAAAACACTTACTTTCGAATGCTAAAGAAGACACTCTAAATTCATGCGTAGATAATTTCATCACAAATCTCTTTACTCTCATTGGGAGCACAGATTTCTCAGATAGTCTTAACTCTAATGGAAAAATAGAGATCCTGAAGAACCTGCAAACGGCCAAACAGGGCAGTTCGGGTTCCCTTTTCAACTATTTACGGGGTTGTGAATACGGCGGCGCACCCCACCTTCAGACAAAAGCCTCCATCTATCTGGCCTGTTACTATATTGTTCACCAGTATGCCATTCCGGACAATATCCGGTATCTTACCCTTAGGTGTGCCGTTGACGGCTATAAAAAGTTCGGATTGATCAAAAGCAACGAAGAGGCAATGGTAGCGCTGCTTAAAGGGCTTGATTATGCTGTAAATAAAGCTAACGATTCTGGTGAAAAAATCCACGTGGACGTAATTCTGACTGCCAAACGACATAAAAGTATGGAGGAGTTCTCCCAGAATGCAGACTTGGCATTGAAATTCAGGAACGGTTTACTGAAAGAAGGAGAAGCGCAAGAATTTGTTATAAATAATTTACAGTCAGGATTCGAAAATATTAATAGTGAATGGGATTTAAAGAAAAGTATAAATGAAAAAATTGACGGGTATTTTTCAAACATTAATTATTTGAATGATCATACTACCCTATCATTTTTTGACACCCTGCCGAAAGTAGTCAGTTTTGATCTGGCCGGACTTGAAAAAGGCAATCGTGCGGGAAAGTACTATGATCAGTTTTTGCCTTTGTTGAAGAAATGCTTTCCCATTACCATCCATGCGGGTGAAGAAGATACTTACGAAGGAATATGGGAAGCTATTTATGTGGTTCAATCCCAGCGTATCGGTCACGCTCTTACGTTACGTAACAACAAAGAACTCCTGGATA
>JAQVSH010000258.1 GCA_028700615.1 Bacteroidales bacterium | reverse complement strand
CATTTCTGATCCGGACAAGGTAGATCGCCAGGGTCACTGGAACAAAGCCCATTTTGAGAAAGTAAAAGAAACAGGAGCCATGATTGTCAGAATTCCGGTGCATCCCATTGCATGGCGTGAACGTACCCCGGAGAAATACCTTGAGTTACTCGACCAGGCCGTTGAATGGTGTACCGATCTGGGCATGTATGTTATGATTGACTGGCATTCTATTGGAAATCTCGAAACTGAACTTTTCCAAAATGAAATGTACAACACGACCAAACAGGAAACCTATCAATTCTGGAGAACAATTTCCCAGCATTTTATTGGGAATCAGACGGTAGCTTTCTATGAGATTTTCAATGAACCCACTACCTACAGAGGCCAATTGGGAACCATGACCTGGGCTGCATGGAAAAAGATCAATGAAAATGTGATCGACATTATCAGAGCTTTTGATAAAGAAAAAATACCTCTGGTTGCGGGATTTGACTGGGCCTATGATCTGACGCCCATCATCGAAGATCCTATTGATGCTGAAGGCATCGGTTATACCTGCCATCCCTATGAACACAAACGAACCGAACCCTTCGAACCAAAGTGGGAAGAAAACTTTGGTTTTGCCCAAAGTAAATATCCTGTGGTCATTACTGAGTTTGGTTTCGGACTTCGTCCCGGACAGACCATTGCTGCAGATAAATATCCGAACCGGATTATCAATTACCTCGAAGGAAAAGGCATGAGCTGGATTTGCTGGGTATACGATCCCCAATGGGGCCCGAGCCTTCTCAAATCATGGGATACTTACGAACTGACCGAAAGTGGAGTTTTCTTCAAAAAAGCCATGCACGGCGAACTGGATGTTCAGAAAGATTAAACACATTAAAACTTAACAAAACATAAATCTCTTAACATGAATACGAAAAACTTATTGCTGAACTTTAGCGGAATTTTCCTTGTGATGATCCTGCTATTTTCCGGTTGCAAACAAAAGGCTGATTATTATACGCAAGGCGTTGGCGTATATCCCGGAAACCCGGAAGAGGACTACGCTCCCACCCTGATTGCTGACCAGGATAATTACCGCAACCTGGCAAAGCTCAGAGCGGCATACCATTCTTCCAGTTATGATTATAACCTCACAGCCCAGCTGGCTACCGACGGAATTATAACCGACAAACTGCCTGATTTTATGACTCTTTCAAGTGATAAAGGCCAATTATTGAAAAACGAACAGGGCTGGCTTTTTGACGAAAAAGACAATTCCAAATATAATCTGACCGGACCGGATCCATATATTCAAGTCGAAATAAGGCAACAGGCTCCGCAAATTACCCGGATGGTTTTGTCAGGAAGCGTCACTTTTGACAAACAAAAGGCCAAAGGATGGCAGTTTGTATTGCTGGGTTCCAATGACGGGGAAAACTGGGAAGAACTGGGAAAAAGCAAAGGATCCGGACTTCCCGGAATAGAAACCCCCAACCCATGGGCTGCCTTCATGAGGCCGGCACAAACCAAGCCTGCCCCCGGAGCAAAAGCTGCTCCCCAGCCTGCGATCAGATTTCCGGAACCCACTCCTGAAAGAACTCTCAATGAAACTTTTGAGTTTAAAGAACCCATAGCCTACACATTCTACCGGATTACCATGTCTTTCCCTGCAGCCACGCAATGGGGACTCAGTGACTGGAATTTTTACAACAATGGCAATATGGTTCCGATGCTCTCCTCCAAAAAATTTAAAAGTGTATGGATGAGCGAAGGAAGCGGAGATGAATGGATTTATGTCGATCTGGGAACTCAAAGCACCTTCGACAATATCAAACTTTACTGGATCAATAAAGCTACCAAAGGCTCAATACAGGTTTCAGATGACGCTGCAAACTGGACAGATATTGCTGCACTTCCCGGCAATGCCGAACTTTTGGATGATATTAAACTCAGTGAAGAAGCTCAGGGACGTTATGTCAGAGTCCTGATGAATGAAGCCAACGGCAACAGAAAATATGCATTGAGTGAAATGGAAGTTTTTGGAAAAGGAGGACTGGTTCCCCAACCCAAAGCCTCTCCGAAAGTTAAGGACAACCGGATGTACCTGAGCGGTGGAAACTGGAAAATTCAACGAGCTTCCGAAGTCAGTGAAGCCGGAGAAGAAATCTCCAAAAACGGATTTAATAACGAAAGCTGGGTTGTAGCCACTGTTCCGGGAACGGCGCTGGTAAGCTACTGGAATGCCGGAGCGCTTCCTGATCCTAATTACAGCGACAATCAGCTTCAGATCTCTGAATCCTTTTTTGTTTCCAACTTCTGGTATCGCAATGAATTTGAAGTTCCTGCAAGTTTCAAAGGAGAAAAAATGTTTTTGAACTTTGACGGGATCAACTGGAAAGCAGACATCTATGTCAACGGAACCAAAGCCGGAAGACTGGAAGGCGCCTTTAAATACGGAAAATATGATGTAACCGACCTGATTCTTCCCGGAGAAAAAAACAGCATTGCTGTTTTAATCCATGGAAATGACAATCCCGGAGCCATCAAAGAACAGACCATATCCAGCACCGACCAGAACGGAGGTGTTTTAGGAGGCGATAATCCCACCTTCCACGCAACCGTGGGCTGGGACTGGATTCCTACCATTCGCGGAAGGGACCTGGGTATCTGGAATGATGTTTTCCTGAATGTAACCGGTCCGGTTACCCTCAGCGATCCTTACGTAGTGACCGATCTGGCTTTGCCTGATACCACGGCTGCCGACCTCAGCATTGAAGTCACTCTGAATAACCACAAAGCAGAAGCCGTATCCGGCACTCTGTCAGGAAAATACGGAAACATTGCCTTTGAAGAAAAAGTATCTCTGGATCCTTCTTCATCTAAAGTGGTAAGCCTGAATACCTCCAACCATCCCGAACTGCATTTTGTCAACCCGAAACTATGGTGGCCCGCGGGATATGGCGCACCCAATCTCTATGATGTGGAAATGTCATTCAAACCCGACGGAGGTTCAGTATCCGATCAGACTTCCTTCAAATCGGGAGTCCGCGAAATGGCGTTTTCAGAAGAGGGAGGCATCCTTAACATGTACGTAAACGGCAGACGTTTCATCGGCCGCGGAGGAAACTGGGGATTTTCAGAATCCAATCTGGAATACCGTGCAAGAGAATATGATATTGCCGTAGCTTATCATGCAGACATGTATTTTAACATGATCCGTAACTGGGTAGGACAAATAGGCGATGAAGAGTTTTATGAAGCCTGCGACCGTCACGGAGTCATGGTATGGCAGGATTTCTGGCTGGCCAACCCGGTGGACGGACCTCACCCCTACAATCCTGATTTATTTATGGACAACGCCACCGATATGGTTAAACGGATCCGTAACCACCCGTCTATTGGTATTTATGTCGGACGCAACGAAGGCAATCCTCCTATGGTGCTTGACACAGCCATCCGTAGCATGATTAAAAAATTGCATCCGGAAATTCATTACATTTCCAATTCTGCCATGGGGGTTGTCAGTGGCGGAGGCCCATACAGAGCCCTTCCTATCAAACAATACTTTGGAGGACGCGGTGCCGACAGATTCCATAGTGAAAGG
>JAQVSH010000257.1 GCA_028700615.1 Bacteroidales bacterium | reverse complement strand
ATTTGCTCCGGAGCTTCCTGTACAACTCCCCTGACCACTTCCTCGTCGCAAATGCCATCTCCGGCAATCAGCGTGTCATGAACATGTTTTTCATAGCTGTCCCCGTGATCAACGACAGCTGCTATACCACCCTGAGCAAAAGAAGTATTGGTGTTTTCCAGAGAACTCTTTGAAACCAGACAAACTTTCCCGTATGGAGCTACTTTCAGGGCAAAACTCAAACCGGCCAAACCGGTTCCGATGACAAGATAGTCATATGTTTTTTCCATGATGTAATCAAAATGACTCGGCAAATATAGACAAAAATATTACCTTTGGCGCGTTAAAAACAATACATCAAGTATGCCTGACCACTCTATCCTGGAAAAACTCGAGACCATTAAATTGCGGTTTGAAGAAATCAGCCAGCAAATCACTGATCCGGATATCACCTCGGATATGAAGCGCTACATTAAGCTTAACAAGGAATACCGTGACCTTCAACCTCTGATAACTTCCTTCGGAGAGTATAAAACAGCCCTCAACAATCTGGAGGATGCCAAACAAATACTGGAACAGGAAAAGGACGAAGAAATGCGCGATCTGGCTAAGGCAGAGATGGAAGAGTCAACCGCCACTCTCGATCGGCTGGAGGAAAACATCAAATTGCTCCTGCTGCCCTCGGATCCCGAGGACAGTAAAAATGCCGTCATGGAAATCCGGGCCGGAACAGGAGGAGATGAAGCCAGTCTGTTTGCCGGAGACCTTTTCAGAATGTACCAGAAATACATCGAAAGCAGAGGATGGAAAATTGAGGTCACCAATATTTCGGAAGGAACCTCGGGCGGATATAAGGAAATTGTCTTTAATGTAACCGGAGATAAAGTCTACGGCACCCTTAAATACGAATCGGGAGTGCACCGGGTTCAGCGGGTTCCGAAAACCGAAACCCAGGGCAGGGTTCACACCTCAGCGGCTACGGTCGCAGTGCTACCGGAAGCGGATGAGTTTGATATTGATCTGCAAATGAACGACATAAGAAAGGACACCTTTTGTTCTTCAGGTCCCGGAGGACAATCGGTAAACACTACTTATTCCGCGATCCGGCTTACCCACATTCCCACCGGTATCGTGGTGCAATGCCAGGATGAAAAATCTCAGATCAAAAACTTTGAAAAAGCCCTCAATGAATTGCGTACCAGGATATACAATCTTGAATACCAGAAATACATTGACCATATTGCCAGCAAAAGAAAAACCATGGTTTCTACCGGAGACCGTTCGGCAAAAATACGAACCTACAACTGGTCTCAGGGTCGGGTAACCGATCACCGGATCAACCTGACCTTATACAATCTGCAGTCTGTCATTGACGGGGATATTCAGGAACTGCTCGACAAACTTCAAATGGCTGAGAACGCGGAAAGATTAAAAGAAAGTGATATCATATAAATCACAGAACATATCATGGATTCAAGCGACTTATTTCTTCAGATTAAAATAAAACGCAGTTTCCTCTGCGTGGGATTAGATACAGATTATCGTAAAATTCCGGAATATCTGCGCACAGGACCCGATGCCGTATTTGAATTCAACAAACAAATCATTGAAGCCACAGCTCCTTACACGGTCGCCTATAAACTGAACACTGCCTTCTATGAAGCCATGGGCGTCACGGGATGGGTCAATATGAAAAAAACCGTTGAGTACATCAGGCAAAACTATGCGGATATGTTCATCATTGCCGATGCCAAAAGAGGAGACATAGGAAACACTTCAGAACTATACGCTCACGCGTTTTTCAAACAAATGAACACCGATGCAATTACAGTCAATCCATATATGGGAGAGGACTCGGTGGCTCCATTTTTGAAATATCCGGGGAAATGGGCCATCATTCTGGCGGCCACTTCCAATGAAGGCTCTGCGGACTTCCAGCGTATGGAGGATCGTTATTCGGGATTAAAACTTTTTGAACGCATCATCGAATATTCGAAAAACTGGGGAAATACCGACAACACCATGTACGTGGTAGGCGCCACCAGGGCCGAATTGCTTAAAGACATCCGAAATTCCATACCCAAACATTTCCTGCTGATTCCGGGAGTCGGAGCTCAGGGAGGCAATCTGAGGGAAGTCTGCAAAAACGGAATGAACGACATGTGCGGCTTGCTGGTAAATTCCTCCCGGGCGATCCTGTATGCAGACAATACAGAACGGTTTGCGGAAGTAGCAGGACAAAAAGCTGAAGCCATGCAGAAGGAAATGTACGAACTGCTTCAACAACACTACCTGATGTAGAGAAGCGCCAAAAGGCCGTCATTTACGCTTTTAATCACCGGACAACAAGGTATATATTCCCTTGGTTTTTTCTTCTCTGAGCACAATGCCGCAACGCGAAGGCAGATACAAACTCAGCAAAGTATTGATCATTCTTTTGTTCGGTACGGGAGAAGTGGTAAAATAAGTCATCGTCCGGTCTATCCTGTCAAAACCTCCGAATTCCGCGTCATCCGTACTCAGCACAATCTTATATTTACCGGCTCCGGTTTCTATCTCGTACCGGGTAAAAGATTTTTGAGGATTCAGATTAAAAACAAACAACAAACCAGATCGTTTGAAAGCCAACACCTGCTCCGGTTTATTGTCATGGATCAGTACCGGAGGCGCATCATAAAAATGCTCTGCCTGACCGATCTTTTCAATCAGCATCCGGTCAAAATCTCTGAGCTGGTGAAAACGGAGCGATTCGTCCTCCATAAGGCTCCATTGACGGCGAGCGTACTGATAAGACCAGCCATTCCCCTCCCTGGGAAAATCAATCCATTCCGGATGACCAAACTCATTTCCCATAAAATTCAGATATCCGTTACCGGCAGTAGCAAGGGTCATCAACTTAATCAATTTATGCAATGCAATCCCCCGGTCCACTATAAGATGCCGGTCAGTGACCCTCATCCCGTCATACATATCCGATCCGATCAATCTGAAAATCAGAGTCTGATCTCCCACAAGAGCCTGATCATGCGATTCGGAATAACCAATCGTTTTCTCATCTTCCCGCTTGCGGGTGAGTTCATAATATAAATTCCCCACATCCCAAGTCTCATCAGGCACCTCTTTGATCAACTGAATCCAGTAATCGGGAATTCCCATGGCCAGACGATAATCAAACCCAAATCCCAGCGCCTCAAAGGGAGTAGCGATACCCGGCATTCCGCTCATTTCCTCGGCAATAGTCAGGGCTTCAGGCCTGATTTCATGAATGAGCCGGTTTGCCATCATCAGATAAGCCATAGCATCCGGATCTTCGCTTCCGTCAAAATACATGGCATATTCGGTAAAATTTCGGTTTAATCCGTGGTGGGTGTACAGCATACTGGTAACCCCGTCAAAACGAAAACCGTCAATCTTGTATTCTTCCATCCAAAATTTACAATTGGAAAGCAAAAAATGAATTACCTCTGGTTTTCCATAGTCATAACAGAGAGAATCCCAGGCCGGATGATTTCTGCGGGGCCCTTTATGAAAAAACTGTCCGGGATTACCGGCATATAAATTCAATCCTTCCAATACATTCTTCACGGCATGGGAATGAATCAGATCCA
>JAQVSH010000256.1 GCA_028700615.1 Bacteroidales bacterium | reverse complement strand
TCCATCGTCATCAAAAAGGTCAGCTGGACATAGATATCATCCTGTCCGATAGATCCTTTCACGTGAGACGGAATCCATTTTATAGAATCCTCATACGTTTTTCCCTGGGCTCTGAATTCGGTCGGAGCCCCATAGGTAACGCCAATCATTTTACCGGCCCATCCTCCGGCAATTTTATCTTTCAGTTGCTCTTTCGAAAGGGTTTGCATATCAGCCTCCTGAACATTGCTGCATGCAATCGCAGAGAGAGCCAGAAACAGAAAAACAAGGTATGACAGGTATTTATTCATGGGGAAAGGGATTAGGTGAAACATTGAGTTCTTTTCTGTAGGGGACGGAGGACTGGGCGCCGGGGCGGGTCACGGAAACCGAGGCGGCGAGATTCGCAAAAGTGACGGATTCCTGTAAGGATTTTCCTTCCGAAAGCGCGACGACCAGGGCTCCGTTAAAAGTATCCCCGGCCGCAGTGGTATCGACCGCCTTTACAAGCGGAGCAGGAACCATGCCGGAGGATCCGTTCTCCAGCAGGAAAGCGCCGGCTGCCCCCATCGTAATAATTACGATGTGGACTCCTTTGTTATGCAAGAATGTAGCTGCTTGCAGGGCAGAAGCTTCGTCCGAAACCCTGATGCCTGTCAATATTTCCGCTTCGGTTTCATTGGGAGTGATGAGGTACAGGTTCCGGAGCAGTTCATCACTCAGTGAGGCTGCAGGGGCGGGATTCAGAATAACTTTTTTTTCTTTTTGAGCCGCCAGCCGGGCAATGTATTCTACGGTCGGAATCGGAATTTCCAGCTGCATCAGTACAAAATAAGCAGATTCGAGTTCCGGCTGCGCCTTGTCAAAATCGGCAGGGTTCAGGGTTCCGTTAGAACCGGGAGCGACTACTATGGAGTTTTCCGCTTTTGAATCCACGGTAATCAAAGCCACTCCGCTGGGGTTTTCGGGATCCACAGCTACGTAACGGACATTTATGCCTTCGTTTTCCAAAAGCTGTACAGCCTGCTTTCCAAAAATATCATTGCCAATCTTCCCGACAAAAGAAACCGAGCCTCCCAGACGTTGCGCTGCAACTGCCTGATTGGCCCCTTTCCCTCCCGGATTCATGAAAAACTTTCCTCCCAGAATGGTTTCTCCCGGAGCCGGAAATTTCCGGGTCTGGATGACCATGTCAGTGTTTGAGCTTCCGATTACCAATATTTTCTGATGTTTCATTTCCGGCTATTTCATTTATAAACCGAATTTACCTCATTTTTTTTATTGTCCGGATAACAATAACTCATCAGAATGATATTTTTAAAATATAAATTAGCATCAGGTTATTGTGAAACAAATCAGATCCTGATCAAAATTCAATCAAAATGCGCATTTCCCCTCAAAAAAAAGTGTTTAGATCACGCATAAGCGGTCATATAATCTGCTTTCTTCACCTGTCTTCAGCCCGGCTTCCAGAACATTTTTGAGGCTTTCTTGTTGATTCATTGTATATTTATCATGAAAAGAACCTGCAAAAAATGGAATCCAAAAAGAAAATCATTGTCGTCGGGGGTGGCTTTGCCGGGATTCAACTGGTAAGAAAATTAGACAGAAAACTTTTTGATGTTCTTCTCATAGACAAAATCAATCATCATCAGTTTCAACCCCTGTTTTACCAGGTGGCTACCTCTCAGATTGAACCTTCCAGCATTTCATTTCCTCTGAGAAATATTTTCAGGCGTTATGATCATGTTCAGATCCGTCTGGCTGAAGTATTCAGTGTGGATCAGGACAAACGTAAAGTGTTTACCGATATAGGAACCTTTGACTATGATTATCTGGTCCTTGCCATGGGTTGCAAAACCAATTTCTTCGGGAATCCAAACATTGAAAAATATGCTCTCGCGCTGAAAACCACTTATGATGCGATTACTATCCGGAACCATATTTTACAAACCTTTGAAAATATCATTTCTGCCGATGAAGTGGAAAAAAAACTTTATTTAAATCTTGTCATTGTCGGGGCGGGTCCTACCGGAGTAGAATTGTCCGGTGCATTTGCTGAAATTAAAAGGAATGTCCTGCCAAAGGATTATCATGGCATCGATTTCTCAAAATTGAAGATTCTATTGGTAGACGGGGGCAAAAGTCCCCTGAACAATATGAGTGCGTTGTCAAAATCTGCTTCAAAAAAATATCTGGAAGAAATGGGAGTAACCCTTTATTCAGAGACTTTTGTTAAGGATTACGATGGAAATACGTTGACCCTGAGCAACGGTAATAGGATAAATACTAAAACTGTTATATGGGTTGCCGGCGTGACGGGCAATACCCTGAAAGGTTTATCTGAAGACATTCTGGCTCCCGGGAACAGAATTAAGGTGGACAGGATGAACAGGGTTTTTAAAAGTAAGGATATCTTTGCGGTCGGGGATATTGCCTATATGCAGACCCCAAAATATCCCGGAGGCCATCCCCAACTTGCCAATGTGGCCATTCATCAGGCCAAACTTCTTGCCTCTAATTTAAAATGCCTCATTCAAAACAAAAACACGGTTGATTTTGAATATAAAGACCTTGGATCAATGGCCACTATTGGTAAATTCAAAGCGGTCGCGGATTTCCCTTTTCTTCATATTCATGGTTATTTTGCCTGGTTTGTCTGGATGTTTCTGCATTTAATGCTTATTCTGAGTGTGCGGAATAAACTGATCATTTTTATTAACTGGGCCTGGGCTTTTGTAACCAAAGACACCTCTCTCCGGTTAATATTGACTCAGGGGAAAAAATAATCCAAACGCGAATTTACAGCAACTGATTTATTTTGTTTTTTCCCCTTCCTTTCTGGACGTGATTTCCTGAATATCCTGCATGGTAAATTTCCCGAGAATCTGAATGGCGGAGAATTCATCTCCTCCATTGACCAGCATAATTAATTCTGTGATGAGATTTCCCTCTTTTTTAATGTGAAAAGTAATCAGTTCACCTGATTTGTCTTTAATACGCATGAGTTCTTCATGCTGATTGCCGATCAGTTTCCGGAAAGATTCATCCATTTCATTTTTTAATACTGCATTATCAGAAGATACAATCTGTATTCCTTCTATTTTTCCTTTCATATTGTTCAGATACAAATCTGCATTACTGACCGCATCAGTAGCCATTTGTATCATGGCCTTTGAAACATAGACAGAGGAGACACCTTCTTTGTCGGCATAACGTTTGAACAGGTCGCTCTGAGCCATACTGAGCTGGCAGAAAAGAGCACATATGGAAATGAAGAAAATTTTTAGTTTCATGATGATGTTTTTTTAGATTTTTCTAATAGCGTTAGATAAAGTGGATTTATAATAAATGGCCGTCTATTATCAAAATTTGAGAGAAGCTTTAAGAATCTGATCTGACTTTTGTACGTCCTTCTGCACTGCCTGTATTTGTGCAATTCCTTTATTCAGATTCAGCGATACCCGGCGAAGGGCTTCCCCGGCAACCACAGCAGCTTCTTCGGGATCGGTCACGGCGTAGGGTGGGGTAGGTTCAGCATGATGCCTTGTGGCAAAAAACAATCCGATACCCAGTAATCCGACCGCAGCTATACTGCTGATCCGGTATATCAGTTTTTTGC
>JAQVSH010000255.1 GCA_028700615.1 Bacteroidales bacterium | reverse complement strand
GTTGAAGTGTGTCATTATTTTAATAAAGAGGTCTCTAAGGTAAATGCAAATTTGGGTTGGGAACAGGAATATTTTTTGATTGATGAAGCATTGTATGAAGCCCGTCCCGATTTAAAAATGACCGGACGCACCTTAATGGGTCACGAATCCTCTAAAAACCAACAGCTCGAAGATCAATATTTTGGGGTTATTCCTCCCAGGGTTCAGGAATTTATGAAAGAATTGGAGTTTGAAGCCTGGAAACTTGGGATTCCCCTGAAAACCCGCCACAACGAAGTAGCTCCCAATCAATATGAACTGGCGCCTGTATATGAAGAAGTCAATTTGGCGATTGATCATAATCTGTTGATTATGACTCTTATGCAGAATATAGCGCGTAAACATAATTTTGCCTGTCTTTTGCACGAGAAACCTTTTGCCGGAATCAATGGATCGGGCAAACACAATAACTGGTCGATAACTACCGATACAGGAGTTAATCTTTTGTCTCCTGGTAAGAATCCAAAAACCAACACGCAATTTCTTACCTTTTTGATAAATACTTTAATGGCGGTATATAAAAACGCCAGGTTGCTGAAAGCATCTATTGCCACCTCCAATAATGTTCACAGGCTTGGGGCGAATGAGGCTCCTCCCGCCATTATTTCTGCGTTTCTGGGTTCATACCTTAACAACATGCTGGATCAGTTAGAAGAAAAAGTGACCGAGCAAAAAATGACTCCCGAAGAAAAAACTGAAATCAAATTAGATATTGGCCGTATCCCTGAAATTTTTCTGGACAATACGGACCGTAACCGTACTTCGCCTTTTGCGTTTACAGGGAACCGGTTTGAATTCCGCGCGGTAGGTTCTTCTGCCAACTGTTCGGAACCGATAACCACCCTGAATACTGCACTTGCAGGACAATTAATGGAATTTAAAAATGATGTGGATTCTCTCATATCCAAAGGAATTAAGACGGATGAAGCCATTTTTCAGGTGCTCCGTAATTTGATTAAAGAATCAAAAGCGATTCGTTTTGATGGGAATGGTTATGGTGAGGATTGGAAGGCTGAAGCCAAAAGACGCGGTCTCGATAGTGAAGCTAACCCGGTTAAAATTTATGAATCATATGCTTCCCAAGATTCTATTGATTTGTTTGTAAAAACGGGTGTGTTAACCGAACGGGAACTTCATGCCCGTACCGAAATTAAATGGGAAACCTACATTAAGAAAGTTCAGATTGAGGCGCGTGTGCTGGGAGATCTGGCCCTGAATCATATTGTACCGGTGGCAGTAGAATATCAGACTTCACTCATAGAAAATGTACAGGGGCTGAAGGAATTATTCCCGGCGGCCGAATACAAGGAAATGTCTGCGGCACGTGTATCAGTTATTAAAGAAATTGAGCAGCATGTATATGCTATAGAAGAGAAGGTCAATGCAATGGTTGAGGCTCGTAAGGTGGCCAATAAAATTGAAGACATTCATAAAAAAGCGCTTTCATACTCCGAAACCGTGTTCCCGTTTTTAGACCAGATTCGTCACCATATTGACGAGCTTGAATTGATCATTGATAACGAAAGATGGACTCTTCCCAAATATCGTGAAATGCTGTTTATTAGATAGTTTTTGTGGTTTCAAATGAAGAACAGGGTGCCCGTGGGCACCCTGTTCTCTTTGGTATTGTCCGGGACTTTTCCATCACTACTTTTCATTCCCGGATGGTATTTTATCTTTATGACCGACCTTTTTTAGGCCAGAAAACGTTGCTCTACTTTTGCCCAGTCAACCAGTGCAAAGAAATGGTCAACATAATCTGCACGGCGGTTCTGATAATCCAGATAATAGGCATGTTCCCATACATCACAGGTAAGCAGTGGGGTCAGATTACTCCGGATAGGATTTTCCGCATTGGAAGTCTGAACGATTCCCAGTTTATTGTCCTCATTTTTAACCAGCCAGGCCCATCCCGATCCGAAGATGGAAACGGCTGCAGTAGAAAACTTTTCTTTGAATGAAGCAAAAGAGCCAAATTCCTGACAAATGGCCTCGGCAAGTTTTCCGCCGGGCTCACCGCCACCTTTTGGGGAAAGACTTTCAAAATAAAAAGTATGATTCCATACCTGTGCGGCATTGTTGAAAATTGGGCCGCCAGACTCTTTAATAATGGTTTCCAGAGGAGATCCTTCCAGGTAACTTCCGGCAATCAGCTTGTTTAAATTGGTTACATAAGCCAAATGATGTTTCCCGTGGTGAAATTCCAGCGTGGTGGCACTGATATGCGGCGCCAATGCATCCTGTGCATAGTTCAGATTGGGTAATTCGTACTTCATAACCTTATTTTTTAAGTGATTAATGAATAATTTCTCTATATGTGAAGTAAAGATAAATAATTTATCTTTACTCGAATAATTGCTTGTGGCAAATGTTCCGTGGTTGTCCGTAATTGTTGAAATTAAAGAGATTCTGGAGGAATTAGCTATGAAAAAAACTCTGTGGAAATACCCGATCTTTGCTTTGTTCTTTTTGTTTTCTTCCCTGCCTCGGCCGGGAATCTCTTCTGCGGCTTCTCTGAATGAGGAAATGCGCTATCAGGATACCTTAAGCTATTATACCGTTACCGGGAGAGTCCGGGATGCATCCAATCGTTCGGCCTTGGGATACGCCACACTCTCTGTTGAAAATTCGGGGATTGGCGTGGTCTCTAATATGGACGGACGATTTTCCCTAAAAATTCCTGTCACAAAGCCTACGGCCCGAGTGATTGTTTCCTATGTGGGATACAAAAAATTTGTAATAGACGTTTCTCCATCCTCCCAGGAACTGGATATTATGCTGGAGGTTTCTCCGGTACAGATTTCCGAGGTTTTAATCAGGCCCGATGATGCATCTTCTATCGTAGCAGAGGCGCTTCGGCGTATTCCACAGAATTACAGCCGGAATCCCAGTATGATGATCGGATTCTACCGGGAGTCCATTAAGAAAAACAGTAATTATGTTTCTTTGGTGGAAGCTATTCTGGATATTTATAAATCCGGATACGGGATGAGTATAGGGGATCAGGTACGCATATACAAAGGTCGTAAGGGCAGCGACAAAGAAAGGGTGGATACCATTCTTTTTAAATTTCAGGGGGGAGTATCTTCTGCGTTGGATTTGGATTTTATCAAACATCCTGATATTTTGTTTACAGAAGAACCCATGAGAGCTTATGTTTTTACTCTCGGGGTTCCCATTATGCTGAATGACCGAAGCCAATACACGATTATTTTTTCGCAGAACCGCGATGTGAGAGATGTTTTATTCCGGGGCAAACTGTTTATTGATATGGAAACTTATGCCATTACCCGTGCCGAGTTTAATATGAATGTAGAAGACAATCCTCTGGCCCAGTCTCTGTTTATCCGCCGGAAACCGGCCGGTTTTAACCTTAAACCCGTAAGCGCTGCTTATATCATGGATTTCAGGCAACAGTCAGGGAAATGGTATTACAATTATTCCCGTACGGAAGTTCATTTCAGCACCAAATGGAATAAAAGACTTTTCCGTTCTAATTATACGATTCAATCGGAAATGGCAGTTACAGAAAGGTATATGGAGGGATTACAGAGATTTCCCATCGAAGAAAGGCTTCGTACTACAGATGTGATCGC
>JAQVSH010000254.1 GCA_028700615.1 Bacteroidales bacterium | reverse complement strand
CATTGAGATCATCGCCGCACATCATTGGCCTACTCCCATTCTTCCGTCCGAATTCAGAAAAGCAACGGGAGAAAACAACTACCCGGAATTTTTAAATAAATATTTAAAAGACAGCATTTTACAAGTATACTCAAATGGAGATATCACCTATCGCCTGAAAGGAATTTATGCCAAAATCTCTGTAATATGGAATTTTGAAGCTCCGGAAGGGGCCGGAGACACCCACTACTCGATCATGAGAGGAAGCCTGAGCAATGCCATTATCCGGCAAGGTGAAGAACAAAACTACCAACCACGGCTCTATATAGAACCCGCCGGAACTTCTGATTTATCCACGCTGGAAACAAACCTCAGAAACCACCTGAGTATACTTTCGAAAAAATATCCGGGCATTGATCTGGCAAAAACAGAAAAAGGATTTGAAATCACCATTCCGGATAGCTACAGAATAGGACATGAAGGACATTTCGGACAGGTAACAGAAAATTTCATGAAGTACCTGGCCGATGGAAAATTACCCGAATGGGAAGTGCCTAACATGATAGCAAAATACTATACCATCACGAAGGCACTTGAAATGGCCGAATAAACGAAGATTACAGTTTTATTTTAACAATAATCTTTTGGTATGACCCCTCTCCGATGCCGGGAGCATGTCCATCTTCCGGAAAGAAAATGGCAAACTGACCGGGCATTACTTTTACATAAGTAGTGGGCTTGTCTGCAAAAAACTCTACGTCTTTTTCTGGGTTATAAGGAACACTGACCTCCTTCAAATCACAGGTAGCCTTCCATCCCATCACTTCAGGAGCGTTCACAGGAATCTGAATGTCCAGAAAAAGCTGATGGGTTTCCATTCTTGCCGCTTCAGGTTGTTTACCTGTAATGGCAGAAACATTAACTACCAGATTTTTACCTTCCAGTTCGGTTTTCCCTGGCTCCAATGTCGAAAAATCCAATGATTTCACATAATCAAATGCCTTTTTAAAGGCAGGATGTAACGACTCAATCTTTGCCGAATTGGATAATGAATCTAAAATCATTTTAATTAATTTTAATGGTCTGAATAACTTATTTCTACAAATGTAGGGGATACAGACCGTTTTATCAAACAAAAGGGCCCTATAAAGTCACACCTGTCTTAAAAATTGAGAGACTTCTGTCTCCCAACCTCTCATGATGAACCATCCGGCCTTCTGCCACTGCTTTTACCATCATAGTAAGCCTTGAACAGGCCTGTTCCATAGTTTCTTCCTCCAGCACAGTACCTGCATTAAAATCAATCCAGGAAGGCTTTTTCAGGTATAGCGCAGTATTTGTGGAAATCTTTAATGTAGGAACAAAAGTACCAAAAGGAGTTCCCCTTCCCGTGGTAAACAATACGAGATGGCAACCAGAAGCAGCCAGAGCGCTGGCCGCCACCAGATCATTCCCGGGGGCACTCAGAAGATGTAATCCTTTATTTATTAGAAGATCTCCATACTGGAGAACGCCCCGGACCGGCGAAGTCCCGCTCTTTTGGGTACAACCGAGCGATTTTTCCTCCAGCGTAGAAATACCTCCTTTCTTATTTCCGGGAGAAGGATTCTCGTATACAGGCTGCCCGTTAGAAAGAAAATATTGTTTGAAGTCATTGATCATTTTCACTGTGTCTTCAAATACATTACAGTCAACACAACGATTCATCAAAAGAGTCTCAGCACCAAACATTTCAGGCACTTCAGTCAATACGGCAGTCCCCCCGGCAGCAATCATCTCATCCGAAAACATTCCCAACAGCGGATTGGCCGTAATTCCTGAGAATCCGTCAGACCCACCGCACTTTAACCCCACTCTCAGAGAAGAAAACGGAACAGAAGTTCTCTCATCCCGGGAAGCTACCGAATACAATTCACGAAGCAAACGGAGACCGGTTTCCAGTTCATCCTCTTCCTGCTGGCAAACCATATAACGAACCCTCCGGGGATCTACAGCACCGACAACATCACGGACTGCTTCCACCTGATTGTTCTCACACCCCAGTCCAACCACCCAAATGCCGCCGGCATTTGGATGCAATACCATATTCTTCAATATTTTACGGGTATTCTCATGATCTTCTCCCAATTGAGAACAACCCCAGGGATGAGAAAATTCAACCACCTCGTCTACTCCCGATTGTCCCCCAATCTCCCTGCGAAACAAAGAAGCCATGCGGGACACAATGCCATTGACACAACCCACAGTGGGAATAATCCAAAGCTGATTTCTAATGCCAATTTCTCCATTCTCCCGAAGATATCCCTGAAAAGCCTTCGGAAAATCCGTTGCCGGCATAAAAGGCCTCACTGCCTCAGGATGATACTCATATTCAGAAACTCCACCTAACGCGGAATAAAGATTTTTTTCATGTACCCAACGGCCTTCTTCCAGATCACAGGCAATCCGTCCGATGGAATATCCGTATTTATTCACCGGATCTCCTTTTTTTAACACAGAAAGCGACAGTTTATGTCCCGCGGGAATATCCTCTTTCAAAATAATATTCCGCTCCCCCAGGGTGATCACAGAACCTGACCTGAGTTCCTGTAAGGCCACAGCCACATTGTCTGAAGGGTGTATACGAAGAAAAGGTTTCATAGCATAATCAATCATTATTCTGACAGAAGCCGATCCAATGCAGAAGAAACCCCCGAATGAATCATGTCATTCAGACAGGCAGACAACATGGCTTCCATACCCGGAACCTCAGTCAAATCTCTCTCCCACAGGGTCTCGCAGGATAAAACCGTATGTACCACATTATAAACATTTCCCTCTTTCCAAAGATCAGACATCATGGAAACAATTTTCTCATCATCTCTGATCACAGAAATCTTTTTGTCTGAAACCCTGGGTATCCCCGAATAATAAAAAAGAATGGCAGCCAGTCCGAATACCAGTCCTTTGGGCAAATTCCCGTTGATTTTCAGATATTTCAAAACAGAAGGAAGATCACGGGTCTTATACTTAGAAAAAGCATTCAGCATGATGTCTGTAACCTGATGTCTTACATAAGGATTTTTAAAGCGGTCCAGCACTTCGTCTGCAAACTGCTTTAATTCACGCTCAGGCAGTTCCAATGTAGGAAGCAGCTCATCATACATCACTTTTCTCACATAAACCCCTATTTTCGAATCCTCACAAGCCTCTCTGACGGTGTCCAGACCATAAAGCCAGGATACCGGAGACAATACGGTATGGGGTCCGTTTAATAGAGTGACTTTCCTGTCCCGGTAGGGCTTCATGGAGTCCGTAAACAAAACATTCAGCCCGGCCTTATCTGCAGGAAATTCCCTGCGAACCAGTGCAGGCCCTTCAATAACCCACAAGTGAAAAATCTCCCCCTCCACAACCAGTTTATCCTCATACCCCAACTCTTCCGTAATATGCTGAATTTCATTTTTGGGAAAACCAGGTACAATTCTATCAACCAATGTATTACAAAATATATTCACTTCTTCAACCCATTCCGTAAACCTTTCTCCCAAATTCCAGAGTACAGCATACCGCAATACGGCCTCCCTGAGATGATCCCCATTGCGGTCAATCAACTCACAGGGAAATAAAATCATGCCCTTGCCAGGATCTCCCCTGAAATATTCAAACCGATGAAAAAGCCA
>JAQVSH010000253.1 GCA_028700615.1 Bacteroidales bacterium | reverse complement strand
TTTGCCTGGCCTTCTTCTTTTTTATGGTTGTTTTATTCCATCAAAATTATGAATACGGTTTTGACAGGAATATCGCCGGAAGAGAGCATATATACCAAATGGAAAATATGCGTGATGATGGGATCTGGGATGCCAATTTTTCCCGCCCGATGGCTGAAACCATTCTTAACAGTTCCTCATTAATTGAACAGTACGGTCTGTCAACTCAGAGTGCCTATTCTGCCGTGTCTGAAATCGGGTTTTCCACTTCTGCCGGAACAGAAACAGATACCTACATATACGAAATAGAACAAATAACGCCCGAATATGCCAGATTGTTTGGTTTTGATATTATTGACGGTTCCATTGCCGCTCTGGAGAATCCGTATGATATTCTGATTTCCGAATCTGCGTCAAAAGCACTGTTCGGTCAGGCTGGCCCCGTTGGGAAAGCCATATATGCCTCTGAATTTCGGGGATTACCTTCAGTCTCCGGACTTCCGGTTTCGGGGAACACGCCTCTTACCGTTGGTGGTGTTTTTCGGGATTTTCCGGATAATTCAAGACTTACCAATTCCATATACCTTCCCATTTCCAAGACTCGTGAGATGGACGACTGGAGCACTTGCCGGTATTACTGCTATGTAAAGTTTGGCTCGAAGGAAGCTGCAGAAACCATGATTCAGCAATTTGCTGCAAATAATAAAGATCTTCTGATTGGTCACGGTATAAATGAACTGAGACTGCGTCCTGTTACTGAGCTTTATTTTGGAACTCAGGCCCGTAACGACGCAGCTCCCACAGGCAGCAAAACGCTTACAGATATTTTATTTCTGATAGCCATAATGATTGTTGTCATAGCACTTGCTAATTATATCAATTTTTCTGTAGCTCTGGCGCCCGTTAGGGCTAAGTCGGTTACCGTAAGAAAAATTATTGGCAGCAATGACGCTGCCCTAAGATGTGATTTACTATTCGAATCGCTGGTTATTTCTGTTCTTGCTTTTCTTTTTGCTTTTCTTTTCCTTTTTTTGCTTAAAGATTATATAACAACTCTCCTCGGACACCCGATAGACGTCGCTACCTATTGGACAACTCCGGTATGGACATGTGCCGTTGCCATTTTGGGAGGTATATTGTCAGGTCTCTACCCAGCTTTTAATATAACTTCTTTTCCTGCAATCAAGGCGCTGAACGGTACTTTTTCACTAAGTTCCAGGTCCAGAATCCTTCGCAAAGGACTAATAGGTTTTCAATTTATCATCTCCATAGCGCTCGTTTGCGGGTCTCTGTTTGTTGTCTTGCAAAACAGGTTTATTAACCGTTACGAAATGGGTTTTGATCATGATAATGTCCTTGAGGTAAAACTAAGCATGGGAACGGCTCTTTCCCAGAGTGAAAATTTTCGTTCAATGCTCCTTAAATACTCGGAAATCAAAGAGGTGGCATTTTGCCAGATCCCTTTTGTTACCGATATGATCCGTCCGTTGATAGGATACAACTACAACGGACGTCACTCCTATATGAGTTGGACTGGGGTCTCTTCACAGTTGCCGGAATTGCTCAATATAAAAATATTACATGGACGTCGGTTCCATGCTTCAGACCAGTTGGATGGGAACATGCATCCAGTATGCATTATTAATGAGACTGCGGCAAAAGAGATGCTATCTTGGTTCTCAACGGATGAGAAGAGAAGTATTGAAGACCTGGTAGGGACATACATTTACGATAATGACACACCGGTGGAAATTGTAGGGATAGCCGAAGATGTTCATTATGAATCGCTATACAAACCCATGACTCCTCTTGCATTCTGGACTGCATCACGTGAGCATTATCGATCAATGGCTCCGGGCAATTTCGCATATGTGAAGTTAGCCGGCGGTGATCCTTCAACAGCGATCAGGCATATTCGCGACGTGGCCGATGAGTTGAATCCCGGCTACCCTGTTGAGGTCCGTTTTTTTGATCAATCGCTTGAAAAACTCTATACCAAGAGCCACAAACAAGGTATATTGGTTGCCCTGCTCTCGCTGATAGCCGTTATCCTGTCGTTAGTGGGTGTATTCGGCATGGCCATATATGAAGCCAAAAGAATGAAGAAAGAGATTGCCATCCGCAAAGTCTGGGGAGCAACTGTTCCCCAGATTCTGCAACTTTTTAGCACACCCATCCTTAAAATCATTCTTATCTCTGCTATTATTTCCATTCCTTTGGCTTGCTACGGAGTATATATATGGCTAAAGGGCTTTGCGTATCATATTGATTTGTACTGGTGGGTATTTGTACTTGCTACCCTTTCGGTTGTTTTAACAGCACTGGCAACCATTATTTATCAAAACTATCGGGCCGCTTCGTCCAATCCCATTGACAGCATCAAATTTGAATAATTAATGGCTGGCTGGTCCCAATAAATTTTGGCAGAATATTTTTTTTATCGTAATATTGCAATATTATAATGAATAATGGGTACTACCAGAACAGATATTTATTCCAGGCAACATAAAGATCTGGCAACTATGTTGAAAGCATTGGGCCATCCTGCCCGTATTGCTATTTTACAGTACATTATTAGTCAGCAAGCCTGTATTTGTAACCACCTGGTTAACCAAATAGGACTGGCTCAGCCTACTATTTCTCAACACCTGAAAGAGTTAAAGAATGCAGGTATTATTAAAGGCAATGTGGAGGGTACCAGTATTTGTTACTGTATTGATGAAGAAGTCTGGAACAGATTAAAGAAATTATTGGAGGTTTTTATGCAAACAAACGAACAAAAAAAAGAAATTGTAAGGCAGAAATACAGTGAAATCGCCTCGCAGAATTCAGTTAGCTCTACGGCTTCTTGTTGCGGTCAGGGCTGTTGCAGTCCGGCTGTATACAACATTATGTCCGAAGAGTATGATAATCTTCCAGGATATAATAAAGAGGCTGATTTGGGGTTGGGATGCGGATTGCCCACGCAATTTGCCAAAATTAAAAAAGGCGATACGGTGGTGGATCTGGGTAGTGGTGCAGGAAATGATTGCTTTGTGGCACGGGCAGAAACGGGTGAAAACGGAAAAGTCATAGGAATAGATTTCACAGAGGCTATGATCCAAAAAGCCCGTGAAAACGCCGAGAAATTGGGTTATAACAATGTGGAATTCCGCTACGGAGATATTGAAAAGATACCCATTGCAGCTAATGTGGCCGATGTGGTTGTGAGCAATTGTGTTATGAACCTGGTACCCGATAAACAAAAAGCTTTTGGAGAAGTGTACAGGATATTAAAACCGGGAGGCCATTTCAGCATATCGGACATTGTACTTGCGGGCGAATTACCCGAAAAAATAATGAACGCCGCAGAGATGTATGCAGGTTGCGTAGCCGGTGCCCTGCAAAAAGATACGTACCTGAATATCATAAGGGAAGCCGGGTTTGCCAATATTATGTTTCAAAAGGAAAAAGCCATCATTATTCCTGATGGCTTACTAGACAACTACCTGGATGAAGATGAGATTAAAACCTATAAGGCCCATCCGTACATCATCTTCAGCATTACTGTGTACGCAGAAAAACCTCTATAAATAACGGGCAAAGAAATCTAAAAAGTAAGGCCAGTTGGGACCGGCTTCGTGTCCGCCGTGATGCTGCCTGTAAGCCAGGTCTCCGTCCAGCA
>JAQVSH010000024.1 GCA_028700615.1 Bacteroidales bacterium | reverse complement strand
CAGCATTTGCACCAGGTCTTTTTGATAAACGACTTCGGAAACTTCTTTGTTTTTTTGAAAAGTCGCAGCGACCCTCGCCATGCTGTCGGGATGCGAATAATCAGCTTTTACTTTGACTTCCAGCGCGGCAGGCAGGGGGTTATATCCCAGAAAATCCAGAAAGTCCTGGCCCACTTCTTCCTTTAATTCCTGAGCCGCCTTTTCTTTAGAGATGTAGGTGACGGTTTTTACATAGGAGAGGCCGGAGATTTGTTTTTGCAGGGTTTCCACTTCCTTATCCTTTGCTGTGTCTTTGAGCATCAGTGTAATTCCAATATTTTCTTTCAGGAGGACAGAAATTTGACGGGCATTGAGCAGCAGATATCCGATGACTCCCAGCATAAACATAACCAACGTCAGACTGATGGTCGAAGTAATGCGTGAAACAATCAGTTTCCGGCGGATCAAGCGGGATTCTTTTGACTTCATGGAAGAGTATTCTGCAAAAGTCTACAAAGTTACTAATTATTTCCGGCTTTGAACAAAAGCGTTTCAAAATGCATGACTTGAACGTGTTTAATTCTGAAAAGAATGATTTGTGGAAAGAAAAGTGCAGGTATTAAAGTTGGTATTTTTATATTTGCCGGTTATAGGATTAGGTCCGTAACCGTTAAATGATTGGTTTATGAATTTTAAAGAATATAAAAGCCTGGATTTGCCCCGGATCAATGAGGAAATTCTGGAGCGGTGGAAAAAGGAAAATACTTTTGAGCAAAGCCTTATCAACAGGAAGGGCAGGCCTGGATTTGTTTTTTACGAAGGGCCTCCTTCTGCCAATGGAGTTCCTGGTATTCATCACGTGATGGCCCGTACGATTAAGGATATTTTTTGTCGTTACAAAACGATGCAGGGGTTTGAGGTGATGAGAAAAGCAGGCTGGGATACTCACGGACTTCCCGTGGAACTTGGCGTGGAAAAGTCATTGGGTATTACCAAAGAAGATATAGGAAAGACTATTTCTGTAGAAGAATACAATGCTACCTGCCGCAGGGATGTGATGAAGTATACGGATCTCTGGGAAAATCTGACCGATAAGATGGGGTACTGGGTGGATATGAAAAATCCCTATATTACTTACGATAGCAGGTATATAGAAACCCTCTGGTGGCTTCTTAAACAATTATATAATAAAAATCTGCTATATAAGGGGTATACCATTCAGCCGTATTCTCCTGCAGCCGGTACCGGGTTGAGTACTCATGAACTGAATCAGCCGGGTTGTTACAGAGATGTGAAGGACACTACCTGTACGGCGCAGTTTAAGGTCATCCGCAATGAGGTCTCGGAACGGTTCTTCTCAGGGATAAAGGATCCTTTATATATTCTGGCCTGGACTACTACTCCCTGGACGCTGCCTTCCAACACCGCTTTGTGTGTTGGTTCCGGAATCACTTATGTCAGGATTAAGACTTTTCAGCCATACACCGGAGACCCTGTGGTTCTGGTGATCGCAAAAGATCTGGTTTCCTCGTATTTTAGTGCCAATGCAGCCGATCTTTCTTTCGAAGAGTACAAGCCGGGGGACAAACTGATTCCCTGGAAGGTGCTGGATGAAATGCCGGGTTCCGCTTTGGTTGGAATTTGTTATGAACAACTCATTCCCTGGGTGAATCCCGGTGAAAAAGCTTTCAGGGTAATCAGCGGCGATTATGTGACTACTGCCGATGGAACAGGGATTGTTCATATTGCTCCGACTTTCGGGGCTGATGATGACAGGGTGGCCAAAATTTCCGGAATACCGCCTTTAATGATGATAGACCGTGACGGCAATCTTCAGCCGATGGTGGATCGCACCGGTAAATTCTTCAGGTTGGAAGATCTGGATCCGGAATTTTTAAAGCAATCGGTGAATGCCTCTCTTTATAAGGAGTTCGCCGGGCGGTTTGTAAAAAATGCTTATGATCCTGAATTGACGGAGAAGGATCCGACGCTGGATGTGGATTTGTGCGTCATGCTGAAACAGCAGGGTCTGGCTTTCCGGATAGAAAAACATACCCATACTTATCCCCATTGCTGGCGTACGGATAAACCCGTTCTGTATTATCCGCTGGATTCCTGGTTTGTCAAGACGACTGCTGCCAGAGAGAGGATGATGGAACTGAATGATACTATTTTTTGGAAACCTCAGTCTACCGGTACGGGCAGGTTTGGGAAGTGGCTGGAGAACCTTCAGGATTGGAATTTGTCCCGCAGCAGATTCTGGGGGACGCCCCTCCCGATCTGGAGGACCGAAGACGGAAGTCAGGAGAAATGTATCGGTTCGATGGAAGAACTTCTGTCGGAAATCCGTAAATCGGTAGAGGCCAAAGTGATGGATTCAAATCCGTATGAAGATTTTATTCCCGGAGATTATAGCCCGGAGAATTATCAGAAAATAGATTTGCACAGGCCTTATGTTGACCGTATTCTTTTGGTTTCGGATAAGGGAGAGCCTATGTACAGGGAGAAGGATCTTATTGATGTCTGGTTTGATTCCGGAGCCATGCCTTATGCTCAGGTGCACTATCCGTTTGAAAATAAGGAGGCACTGGAAAGCGGTAAGATTTTCCCCGCCAACTTTATTGCTGAAGGAGTAGATCAGACCCGCGGGTGGTTTTTCACGCTTCATGCGATCGCTTCGATGATTTTTGATTCGGTCGCTTTCAGGGCGGTGATATCCAATGGGCTGGTACTCGATAAGAACGGGAACAAAATGTCCAAACGACTGGGAAATGCAGTGGATCCTTTTTCCGCTATAGATCGTTCCGGTTCGGATGCTGTTCGCTGGTATATGATTACCAACGCTTCTCCGTGGGATAATCTGAAATTTGATATGGACGGAGTGGATGAGGTGACCCGGAAGTTTTTCGGAACCTTGTATAATACATATTCATTTTTTGCTTTGTATGCAAATGTGGACCATTTTGATTTCAGTGAACCGGAGATTCCTCTGGAACAAAGACCTGAAATTGACCGATGGATTATATCTCTGCTGAATACGCTGATTAAAGAAGTTACCCTGGCTTATGAGGATTATGAACCGACCCGTGCCGGAAGGCTCATTTCTGATTTTGTTACCGAAAATCTCAGTAACTGGTATGTCCGGCTGAATCGTAAACGTTTCTGGGGAGGTGAAATGAATCCGGACAAACTGGCAGCCTACCAAACCCTGTATGCATGTTTGCTGACGGTATCCAAACTGGCGGCTCCGGTGGCTCCTTTTTATAGTGATCAGCTTTTCCGTGATTTGAACGGGGTTACCCGGAAAGATTCATCTTCTTCGGTACATTTAGCCAATTTCCCGGTTTATTCCGAACAGGAGATTGATCCGGATCTGGAAGAGAGAATGGATATTGCCCAGCGGATTTCTTCTCTGGTACTGGCTTTGCGCAGGAAAGTAAATATTCGTGTGCGTCAGCCTCTTACCCGAATGATGATTCCTTTGGTTGAAGAAGGTTTCAAAGAAAAGATTGAGGCGGTAAAGCACTTGATTTTGAATGAGGTCAATGTCAAAGAGATAGATTATATTGAAGATACTACCGGCATTCTGGTGAAGAAAATCAAACCCAATTTTAAAACGCTCGGGCCAAAGTATAGTAAGCTAATGAAAGGAATATCTCTGGCGATTGCAGGTTTTTCACAACAGGATATTGCTTTATTTGAGAAGGAAAATGCCTATACCCTGACGGTGGACAATCAGAGAGTGGATCTTACACCCGAAGATGTTGAAATTATTTCCGAGGACATTCCCGGATGGTTGGTAGCCAATGAAGGGAAACTTACGGTTGCCCTGGATATTGTTCTTACGGAAGATTTGAAAAATGAGGGAATGGCCAGAGAGATCATTAACCGGATCCAGAATTTACGCAAGGACAGTCAGTTTGAAGTAACCGACAGGATTCGTATTTGTATTGAAGATCATGAGATGATCCGCACGGTGGTTAGAAATTACAGAGATTATATTGCATCCCAGGTGCTGGCTGATGAAATTATAACGGCAGAGAAAATAGAAGACGGGAAACAGATTGAACTGGATGATTGTACCCTGTGGGTGCGATTGGAGAAAGTTCAGGGTTGAGTAGTCTATTACAAAAAGAATGCTTATATTTATTGAAATTAAAACGAAGAGCTATGTCAACAGTAGAAAAAAAAGTCAGGTATTCAGATGAAGATCTGGCCGAGTTTAAAGAGCTCATATTAGGTAAATTGGAACAAGCCAAAAATGATTATGAATTGTTGAAAAGTGCAATAACCCATAGTACAAGTAATGATACGGAGGATACTTCTCCTACTTTTAAGGTTTTGGAGGAGGGTGCTGCTACGCTGTCTAAGGAAGAAGCCGGTCGTCTGGCTCAACGTCAGCAAAAATTCATTAATCATTTGCAGGCCGCTCTGGTCAGGATTGAGAACAAGACATACGGGATCTGCCGTGAAACAGGACAGCTTATTCCTAAAGAGAGACTTCGTGCGGTTCCTCATGCCACTTTAAGTATTGAAGCTAAAGAAGAACAAAACCGGTAGCAGAGGATCATGAAGGTTTCCACGAGGGTTTCTATGAACCGGAAGGTTTGGGGATTGGTATTTTTTATCCTGCTGCTGGATCAGATTGTAAAAATCTGGATAAAGACCCATATGACGCTCGGTCAGGAGTTTCATGTGCTGGGGGATTGGTTTATTATTCATTTTACTGAGAATAATGGAATGGCCTTCGGAATGGAATTCGGAGGAGAGATCGGAAAATTATTGCTTTCCCTCTTCAGGATTGCAACAGTTTGTCTGATTGGCTGGTGGATTAATCAATTGATCAGGCGCAGAACTGCTAAGGGTTTTATCTATAGTCTTGCTCTGGTGCTTGCCGGAGCGGTCGGAAATATTATCGACAGCGTGTTTTATGGAGTGATTTTCAGTGACAGTCAGTACCACGTAGCCGAATTATTTCCCCAGGGGGGAGGTTATGCCGGATTTCTTCACGGAAAGGTCGTGGATATGCTGTATTTCCCTATTTTTAGCGGTCACTTCCCCAGTTGGTTTCCAATATGGCCCGCAGAGCCTTTTGTCTTTTTCAGACCTGTTTTTAACCTGGCCGATACTTCGATTACGATTGGCGTACTCATTATTTTGATCTTTTATCGGAAGGTTTTTATGGAGGATACTGCTTCGTAAAGATTTTTATATATCTTTGCAGACTCAAAAACAAAAAGATAGGTTTATTTATTCACTTAAAGCGTAAAATTGTATGCCTGTAAAAATCAGATTTGCTAGACAGGGGAAAAAGGGATATCCCTTCTTTCACATTGTAGTAGCTGACAGCAGGGCGCCACGGGATGGCAAGTTTATCGAGCGTATCGGGTCTTATAACCCCAATACGAATCCTGCTACTATCGAATTAGACTTCGATAGAGCATTGACTTGGCTGCAAAAGGGCGCTCAACCGACGGAGACTGCAAAATCCGTATTATCTTTCAAAGGGGTTTTGATGAAAAAACACTTACTGGAAGGAGTTTTAAAAGGTGCTTTTTCTGCAGAAGAAGCAGAAGTCCGTTTCAACAAGTGGCTTCAGGAAAAAGAGAGTAAAATTGAGGCGAAGAGTGCTTCTTTGAAGCAAGCTAAAGAGGATGATATCAAAAAGAAACTTGCTGAAGAATCCAAAACCAAAGAAATTATTGCAAAAAAAGTAGCCAAAAAACTGGCTGCAGCTGCTGAGGCCTCTGCCGAAGCCTCTGCTGAGGAAGCAGAAGAACAGCCCGCTGCCGAAGCAACAGAAGAAGCAGCCCAATAATAGATGAGGTGGCCGGCAGGTATAGTACACTAGGTGTTCTGACCAGGTTGCACGGTTATCACGGAGAGTTTATGCTGATCTCCGAAAATTTGTTAGAGGATTATGTGGAAGAGTTGGAACAGGTATTCCTGATCATTGAGGGAATTCCTGTTCCTTTTTTTATTAGCAGTATTGAATGGCATTCGGATAAATCTCTGATCATCGGTTTTGATGAAATCTCCGATGAAGCGACGGCTGCCGCTTATATCGGAACCGAAGTGCAATATGTTCCGCCGATTTCCGGAATCTCAGGGGAAACCGATCCTGACCTGGAGGATTTGATTGGTTATCAGGTGAAAGACTCTCAGCATGGAGTCATCGGGAAGATCACAGAAATTCTTTATTACGGGGAGAATGTATTGTTTTCCATTGAGGGTCCGGACGGGAAAGAGATCCTTGTGCCCGTACACGAGGATATCATCGAAAGGATTGATGAAAAATCTTTTGTTGTGCAAATCAATGCCCCTGAGGGATTGATGGATTTATTTTCCTGAATCTGCGGAGTGGGTTTCAGGGTCTGATGATGGAGATTTCTCCCTTCTGACCGATTTTTAGAATAGAGGATGCAGCGCTTCGGCTGGTATCGTCCTGCCTCCATTGAACCACATAATCTACTTTTTTTAAGATCTCTTCAGAAATCTCTGTAAATACTGCCGGCGATTTCTCCCCGTGAAGATTGGCTGAGGTGGAAACGATGGGTTTCCGGAAAGCCGCCAGTAGTTTTTCACAGAATGCATCTCTGACGATACGGATTCCGATGCTTCCGTCTTCTGCCAATAGATTGGGAGCAAGATTTCTGGCTTCCGGATAAATAATGGTCAGGGGTTTGTCGCTGACTTCGATAAGCTGGTATGCAATTTCGGGGACTTCTTTGAGATACCGGGTGAGTTGTCCTTCATGTTCAAGCAGAATCAAAAGACTTTGCGCCTGACTTCGTTGTTTGATGGAATATATTTTTTCTACAGCGTCAGCCCGGGTTGCGTCGCAGCCCAGCCCCCAGATCGTATCGGTGGGGTAGGCGATAACTCCTCCGGAACGTAAAACCTCAAGACAACGGGGAATATCTTTATCCATTTTGTATATATTTTTTTACGATGATCCGTGCCGGAATCCAGGCGGTAATCCAACCTATTCCCAACACTGTGGCTCCGGTTAGGAAAAAATCAGAAATTTTCAGAGATACCGGATAGGCTTCAAAAATAAAATTTCCTTCGGCGGCAATTTTAATCCATCCAAATTCTATTTGCAGCCAACAGATGATGCCTCCCAGAAGAAGGCCCCCCAGCGTTCCCAGCCAGGAAATTAACCATCCTTCCGTCAAAAAAATATTGGAGATGAGCCGCTTTCCGGCTCCTATGCTTTGCAGGTTGACAATATCTTGTTGTTTTTCTATAATTAACATAGACAACGATCCGATGATATTGAAAGAAGAAATGAGCAGGATAAACGACAGAATAAGAAATATGGCCCATTTTTCTGTACGGGAAACCTTGTAGAATGACTCTCTTTGCTCTTCCAGGGTTTTGATTTTGCAGGAATCTCCAAAAATCTGTTTCAGATTCTCCGCGGCTTTTTCACGCGTATATTCAGGATTTACCCTGATTTCTATAGCGCTGATGCCGGTTTCCTGCTGAAAAATTTCCCGGGCATAGTCAAGAGAGGTGAGTAAATATTTTGTGTTGCTTTCTTCTTCAATGTCAAAAACTCCCGTAATCGTAAGATTTCTCCGCCTGAATGCATTTTCAGGACTCAAAAGGGTTCCCGATTTTACCGGAGCATAGATATTGATTTCTGTGAAAAGGGGGTTGGACAGTCCAAGGTATTGCTGGGCCCCGACCCCGAGAATGCCGCGGTCGGGATTGGTGTTGGAGGTAAAATATACGCCTTCGCTCAGCATGGAGTCAATCCTGCATACCTTTAGAAAATTATCATCTACTCCTTTAAGAATTACAAAATGCTGGTTTTCATTATACATCAGCATGACATCATCCTCCAACACTTCGGAAAATGACAGTACAAATGAAGATTTCTCCAGAGCCTTTTTTTGTTCCCCGGAGGGAGAAAAGGTTTTTCCTTCGGCAGGAGTGATTCTAATGTCTGGGTCAAAAGAACTGTAGAGAGAGGTCATCAGCAGATCCAGCCCGTTCATGGCGGATAGCACGATGATCATGCTCATGGTTCCAATCATAATTCCGACCAGAGAAATCCCGGAGATGAGATTAATGACGTGTTGGGATTTTTTGGCAAAAAGATACCGTCGGGCAATATAGAAGGCAAAATTCATATTGCAGGGGTAAGGTTTCAGGGATTGAGCAATTGATCAATCCGGGATGCATATTCTAAGCTGTCATCAATATAGAAAATCAGCTCGGGGACAATTCTCAACTGATTACGGACTCTTCTGCCGAGTTCAAGCCTTATCCCTTTTACGTGAGACTGGAGGTTTTCTTTGAAACCGAGACTATTGTCCGAAGGGAAAATGCTCAGATAAATTTTTGCCACGCTTAAATCCGGACTCATTCTTACCACAGTGACGGTAACCATTTTCCCCTGGGTAATCTCTTTTTCTGCCTTTTGGAAGATTTCGCTGAGGTCTTTCTGCAATAAACGGGCTACTTTATTTTGGCGTGTACTTTCCATCATTTCAGGGTTATCGCTGCAAACCTACACAATAATCCCCAAACATTTTGTATCTTTCGGGTTCTAATCAAAAGTTTTAAATGTTTAAATTTATGGAAACTGTTGTAAGTGGTATCCGGCCCACCGGTCATCTTCATCTGGGTAATTATTTTGGCGCTTTGAGAAATTTTACCAAGATGCAGCATGAGCACCATTGTTTTTTCTTTATTGCCGATTATCACTCCCTGACCACCCACCCGACTCCTGAAGATCTTCACGGAAATATAAAAAATGTGCTGGCTGAATATCTGGCTGCCGGTATTGATCCTGAAAAAGCGACCCTTTATATTCAGAGTGATGTCCCAGAAACGATTGAGTTGTACCTTTTCTTTAACATGAATGCCTATATCGGGGAGCTGGAACGTTGTACTTCATTTAAAGAGAAAATCAGAAAACAACCTGCTAATGTCAATGCCGGTCTTTTAACTTATCCTACCCTGATGGCTGCGGATATTCTGATTCATCGCGCCACCAAGGTTCCTGTAGGAAAAGATCAGGAGCAGCATCTGGAAATGACCCGGACTTTTGGAAATCGGTTTAACAGGATGTATGGCGTGGATTTTTTTCCTGAACCACAGGCTTTTAATTTTGGGGAAGAGTTGGTAAAAGTCCCGGGTCTGAACGGTTCCGGGAAAATGGGCAAATCAGAAGGAGAGGGGAATGCGGTTTTTCTGGCAGATGAGCCGGAAGTGATCCGTAAGAAATTGATGCGGGCTGTGACCGACAGCGGTCCTGTCGAACCCCATCAGGTCAAACCTGAAGCCATTGAGAATTTGTTTGATTTATTGAAATTAGTTTCTAAGAAAGATACGTTGGATTATTTTGAAGACCAGTATAATCAGTGTTCCATTCGATACGGGGATTTGAAAAAACAATTGGCTGAAGACATGATTCTCTTTACGGCTCCTTTCAGGGATCGTATTAAATCTCTGTTGTCCGATGATGCGTATTTGAAAAAAGTTTCTTCTGAAGGAAGGGACAAAGCCCGTGAAAGCGCGGCGAAGACCATCGCTGAGGTGAGAAATATTATTGGATTTAAAAGTTTCTGAGCATGGATGAAAGCGAAGATTCTTCCATATCTTTCTCCCGGGGTTACCCCCGGTTATCCGGTTTATGGATTATCTTTTTACTTTTTATCTCGTTCTCTCTTGTTTTTGGTTTTTTCCTCGGATTATTGACTCCATATCTTTCTCTGAGCTGGATTAATCTTTTGGGATATGCCGGCTCAATGGGTTGTTTGGTATGGGTGGTTTTTGTCTGGAAAAAAAAGGAGGAAGGGGCTTTCCGCTTTGCCTTTTTTCGACCCCGGGGTTCGGATCTTTTGATGGTGACCCTGATGACGTTGGCTTCGGGTATTCTCCTGGATGCTTTTTCAGGCTGGATGCCTCCTGCTCCCGAATGGTTTGAGCGGCTTTATGCCTCTATGATGCAGATGGACCTGCCTTCTTTTATTACGGTGACTTTTCTTGCCGCTTTTCTTGAAGAGATGCTTTGCCGGGGGATTATTCTGGACGGCTTATTAAAAAATATGTCTCCCGCAAAAGCTATTTTTTGGTCTTCTTTCTTTTTTGCCCTGATGCATTTAAATCCCTGGCAGGCAATACCCGGTTTTCTTGTCGGGCTGCTTATGGGTTGGTTATACTGGAAGTCCGGATCGCTCTGGCTTCCTGTGTGGATGCATTTTATAAATAACGGATTGGCCTATGCACTTACCTGGTATACCGGGAATGACAGTGCCTCGTTTAAAGATCTTATGCCTGGCGGATCGGTTTATTTGCTGGTTTGTATTGCTTCTGTCTGTATTTTTCTGTTGAGTTTTAAAATGTTGTCTGAGAAAAAACATTTAAGTCATGAAACTTTCAGGAAATAAAAATATATTTTTTCAAGGCATTGCGTATCCTTTGAGTTTGTTGTACGGAGCGGTCATTAGGGTAAGAAATCTGCTTTTTGACTGGAATATCCTTAAGCAACAGGAATTTCCATTTCCGGTGATATCGGTTGGAAATATTACGGTGGGAGGGACCGGCAAGACTCCTATGGTGGAATATCTGGCGGGTTTGTTTAAGGATCAATATAAAGTGGGTATTCTGAGCCGTGGTTATGGCCGGCAAAGTTCCGGGTTTGTTATGGCGCAATCCGGAATGGGTACCGCGATATTGGGAGATGAGTTATTCCAGATATACGGAAAATTCCCGGACGTATTTGTGGCCGCGTGTGCTGACCGGAATAAGGGAATGAAGGCGCTGGACAGTGCAGCCGGCGGATTGGATATGGCGCTGTTGGATGACGCCTATCAACATCGATATATTGCCCGCGATGTAAATATTCTGTTGATCGATTATCATCGTCTTTTGGATGAAGATGAATTACTTCCTTTAGGAAATTTACGGGAGCCTGAACGCGAAAAATATAGAGCCGATGTGATCGTGGTAACCAAGTGTCCGCTAAATATTTCTCCTTTAGATCAGCGATTACTGAAAAAACGTATTGCCCCAAGGCCCTATCAGGCTATTTTTTTCACTTCTTTTTCTTATGGAGCGCTGAAGCCTGTTTTTCCGCATTCGATCGTATTTGCCCCTGACTTTTCGGGAGTGGAGAATCCTCCTAAAGTTATTCTGGTCTCCGGTATTGCCAATCCCGAACCTTTTGAACGAACCCTTCAGGCCATGTTTCCGAAGAACGAGGTCATGAGGTATGCTGATCATTATGGGTATCGTGCCAAAGATATTGCCGAAATTGAGAAAAGACTTTCAAAAACAGAAACTTCATCCGGAATGGTGATTACTACCGAAAAAGATGCCGTGAAAATCAGGGAACAGCAGTCCCTGATTTCCAATCCGCAATCCTGGTTTTATGTGCCGGTAGCGTTTACTTTTGTTAATGAGGGAGATAAAGAATTGTTTGATCAGAAGATTCTTGGTTATGTTCAAAAAAATCAAAGAAACAACCTGCTTCATAGAAAAAGCAGTCCCGGGATTTAGATCAGAATATGCCATTATTCTGGGGTCCGGATTGGGGGAAACATTTAATGGGTTTAAACTGGTTCAACGGTTATCCTACAGGGATATTCCAAATTTTCCGGTTTCAACCGTCGCAGGACATTCCGGAGAATTGCTGTTCGGAATGCTGGAAGATCGTGCGGTCATTATCATGTCGGGGCGGTTTCATTACTATGAAGGCTACAGCATGACAGAGGTCGTATTTCCTGTACGGGTGCTGAGCCGGCTTGGCGTAAAGACGCTATTGATTACAAATGCCGCCGGGGGGGTGAATCCTGATTTTCAGGTGGGAGATCTGGTGGCGCTGAAAGATCATTTAAATTTTTTGCCAAATCCTTTGATCGGGAAAAATCTGGATGAAATAGGACCTCGTTTCCCCGATATGAGTGCGGCTTATGACAAGGAATTGATCCGAATTGCGGAGGATGCGGCGGTTGTTTTGGGAATTCCTTTTCACACGGGATGTTATGTCGGATTAACCGGACCTTCGTTTGAAACCCCTGCAGAATATCAGGCCTATCGTATTTTGGGCGGGGATATGATCGGGATGTCTACCGTTCCTGAGGTGATTGCAGCCCGTCATGCCGGTCTCCGATGTTTTGCTGTCTCGGTCATTACAAACCAGGCCTTTCCCGGAAAGTTTTCAGCCACTTCTCATGTTGATGTACTGCATGTTGCCGGTAAGGCCGGGAAAAACCTTGCTGCATTGTTGAAAGCGGTTCTGCGTGGTTTGTAGCCTGCGTTTTTTTATTACCTTTGCGGTGTTTTTCTATCAGTATAATTGTTTGTATACTTGTTGGTTCCGGATTATGACCCCGTGAATGATATCGGAAAGGATTTTTGATACATGTAAAATAAAAACCAGATGAACGTTACAAAAGAGCAAGTGGACGCGTTAAACGCAGTCGTAAAAGTGAAAATTACCAGAGAGGATTATGAGCCGAGAGTGAATGAGGTTCTTAAAAAATACAAAAGAACGGCCCGCGTTGACGGGTTCCGTGTGGGACATGTTCCGGAAGGATTAATCCGGAAAATGTACGGAAAATATACTCTGGTAGATGAAGTCAATAAATTGGTTTCCGAGTCTCTCGGAAAATTTATAGAGGATGAAAAGCTTAATATTCTGGGAGAACCTATCCCTTCTGAAAAACAAGCTCCGGTAGATTTTGATCAGGATTCCGAATATGAGTTTTCTTTTGATCTGGGACTGGCTCCCGAACCGGCTATTGAATTGGGGAAAGATATCTCCATGGTTTCCTATCAGATTAAACCCGAAGAAAAGGATCTGGATCAATACGTTGAACAGTATACCCGAAGATATGGAGCTTTTGTTTCCTGTGATGTTGTAGAAGACGGGAAGGAAATGGTTCGCGGAAATTTTGTACAGCTGGATGCTGAGGGTCAGGTATTGGAAGGAGGCGTTTCCGCCGAAGATACTGCCATTTATCTTGAATTTGTCAAGGATGATCAATCCAAAGCGCTGTTCACCGGGCTGAAAGTTTCGGATGTTGTGGTACTGGACGTGAAAACCGCGTTCCCGAATGATTCTGAAATAGCCTCCATGTTGCGTATTAACAAAGACAAAGTGGCTGAACTGAATCCCTCCTCATTTAGTTTTACCATTACCTCGATTTCCCGTTTCCGCAGTGCAGAGGTGAATCAGGAATTGTTTGACAAAATATACGGAGAAGGGGTGGTGAATTCTGAAGAAGAGTTTCATAAAAAACTTGAAGAAGAACAGGAATCCAACCTGAAGAACGAAAGTATTTATAAGTTCCGTCTGGATGCTAAAAAGCAATTACTGGATATGTTTACTGCAGAATTGCCTGCCGATTTTCTCAAACGCTGGCTTTTTGCCGCCAATCAGGGTAAATTCTCAAAGGAAGACATTGAGAAAGACTTCCCTCTGTTTGAAAGAGATCTCAAATGGCAATTGATTCAGAATAAGATTATCAAACAATTTGAAGTAAAGGTGAGTGAAGAGGAAGTGCTGGATTTTGCCAAACATACTGCTTTGATGCAATATCGCCAGTACGGAATTTTTAATGTTCCCGAAGAGCATCTTCTCGAATATGCCAAGGGGATGTTATCACGTGAGGATGAGGCCAAAAAATTATATGAAAGGCTTTACGAGGACAAAGTGTTAACGGTTGTCCGCGAACAGGTTACTTTGAAGGAAAAGAGTATTTCAGGAGAAGATTTCAATAAGCTCCTGGAAACGGAAGAATAAACGCCTAATAAGATACCCTCTATGAATATACAATCAGAATTTCAGAAGTTTGCTACAAAGCATGTCGGGTTGAACAGTATGGTGCTTCATGAGGTTACTTCGACCCTTAATGATTCCATGACTCCTTATATTATAGAGGAGCGTCGCATGAATGTGGCTACCATGGATGTTTTTTCCAGATTGATGATGGATCGTATCATTTTTTTGGGAACTGCCATTGATGATTATACCTCAAGTGTAATTCAGGCTCAGTTGCTTTTCCTGGACTCTGTGGATTCTCAGAAAGATATTCAGATCTATTTCAATACTCCGGGAGGGTCTGTATATGCAGGGCTGGCTATTTATGATACCATGCAGTTTATCAGTTCCGATGTCGGAACCATTTGCACGGGTATGGCTGCTTCCATGGGAGCTGTTTTGTTATGCGCCGGGGCGAAGGGGAAACGTTCTGCACTGAAACATTCCCGGATTATGATTCATCAGCCGATGGGAGGCACTCAGGGTCAGGTTTCGGAAATGGAGATCAGCCTGCGTGAAATTCAGAAATCCAAAAAAGAATTGTATTCTATTATTGCTGAGCATACGGGAAATCCATATGACAAGGTGGAGAAAGATTCTGACCGTGATTATTGGATGACTTCCGCCGAGGCGCTGGAATACGGTATGATTGATGAGGTTTTGTCCAGACAGAAATAAAGATGGCGGCTAAGACAGACAATTGTTCTTTTTGCGGAAGACCCCGTAATCAGGTGAATCTCTTGTTTTCGGGGATCTCCGGTCATATATGTGATGAGTGTGTGGATCGCGCCCACACCATCCTGTCGGAAGAAATACGAAAAAAAAGTACGCCGGACCTCAAAAAACTTAAGCTTCGTAAACCGCTTGAGATGAAAGAGTTCTTGGATCAATACGTGATCGGGCAGGATGTGTCCAAAAAATATCTTG
>JAQVSH010000252.1 GCA_028700615.1 Bacteroidales bacterium | reverse complement strand
CTATTGGATGGAATTCTTCTGGAACTATGGGAGCACCCGGCAATACCGATTATCCCGAATACATAAACAAGTCTGGTTTCTCAGCCCTTCCGGGTGGTTATCGCGGCTATCTTGACGACTTCGGCGGCGTTGGTGTTACCGGCTACTTTTGGAGTTCTGAGGAGTTCGAAACAACTAATGCTTGGAGCCGGAGCCTGCGCTACGATAACAGCGACGTAACCAAGGGCGGCGGCAGCAAGGAAAACGGGTTTTCTGTTCGTTGTGTCCAGGATTAGCAAATAATGATTTTTATAGAGATAAGTTCAAGATTATCAAATATTTCCCATAATTAAAAATTTACGTATGAAAACTTATTTAATACACAAAGTAATTACGCTGGGGTTAATATTTTGCTTTTCTGCATGCTCTCTACTTGATGACAGTGGAGAGCCGGCAGCTAATGATCCGGCAGGAACAGTATCTGTTAATATGAGAGATTTTAAACAGGGAGGTAGTTGGTTAAAAATTGATGATAGGGCCATCGGGTTTGTATTCTCGAGTAATAATTTTAACTGCTATAACGATGGTGGAATTGTCGACGTCGGTCAATGTAAATTAGGGAAAGTAAAATCAATTCCTTCCTCAACCTCTTGGTCAGCGCCAGTTGCTGCAAAAATTGGACATAGCTATATTGTGAGAGGTAGAAAAAATGGGAATCCAGTATATTTAAGATTTTATGTTGTGGATTGGCTCATTTCTGCATCAAGTAATGGCATTCTCGGAGTTGCAATCAAATACCAATATCCTTTTACCCCTGACAATTCATAATAATTTGTAACTGGTTTTAAGATGAATAAAACATACCTTTTTATTTGTGGCTATTGCAGCATAATTCCTAACACATATCAATTAATAAATACTAATCAAATAGTTTATTTACAATAATAAGAAAATCATGAAAACGAGTTACAGAATCATCATACCATTATTGATAGGAAGTCTACTGTCAGGTTGTACACCCAATGACAACATTGATCCTGATGACTCAAATGTATACTGTGAACAAGCCTATCCTGGAAGCACCGGAGAAACTGTTGAGTTAACAATCTCGGGGGAAACTATCACATGCGCAAAGATCAATGAAGAATACATCTTTCAGGGAGACATATTGTTGCGACCACCCACAAGAGGTGCAGTATATGCAGAAGGTGACCTATGGCCGGATAATATAGTTTATTATACCATAAATTCAAATCTGCCAGACAAGGAAAGGGTTACCCAGGCTATAGAGTATTATCACACATATACTAATCTTACATTTATTGAAAGAACGAACCAGTCCAATTACATAGATTTTATATACGATGCCAATGGATGTTCTTCCTATTTAGGAATGATAGGCGGAAGACAACCGATCAGATTGGCCAATTGGGGAACAAAAGGGAATGTGATCCATGAAATTGGCCATGCCATAGGATTATTACACGAGCATAGCAAGGTTGGAAGGGATCAATATGTAAATATAATTGAAGAAAACATTCAAAATGGTACTCAACATAATTTCACGGAATTTAGTTCCTCAAATCCTAACACTAACGGATTTGATTTCGAGTCCATAATGCTTTATTCATCCTATGCATTTTCAAAAAACGGGAAAGCTACGATTGTAAAAAAGAATGGTGAGGTTTTTAATACTCAACGTTCCCGACTGTCTGAAGATGATCTGGAAATTATTAATGAAATATATCCTGGCAAACCGACAGGCGCTACGTTTACCGATCCCCGGGATGGCAAAGTGTACAAAACAGTAACCATTGGTTCGCAAGTATGGATGGCGGAAAATCTGACGTATCTGCCCAGCGTGGTTGGTCCAGGAACTGGCTCGGAAGACGCAAGTCATGAAACAGATCCATATTATTATATTTATGGTTACGTCAATACAAACGTAGCTGCAGCCAAGTTAACAGACAATTATCAAACCTATGGAGTGTTGTATAACTGGCCGGCTGCCATGACTGCATGTCCTGAAGGCTGGCACCTTCCCAGTGACGCAGAATGGACAACACTTACTGATTATCTGGGAGGATGGATGGTTGCCGCGGATAAACTGAAAGAAACAGGAACAACCCATTGGTACAGCGAAAGCGAGGGAACTACCAACGAAAGTGGTTTTACAGCTCTTCCAGGTGGTTACCGCTTGACCTTTGCCTTCGACGACGGTACCGATGGTGCCTTCGACTGCATTGGGTACTCTGGCTACTGGTGGAGTTCTACACAGATCGATGATAATATTGCCTGGTGCAGGAGCCTGAGCAACAATAGCAGCTACGTCTTCAGGATCAGTAACAGTAAGAAGGAGGAGGGGTTTTCTGTCCGTTGTTTACAGGATAATAATATAGTCTCTGTCAGCACGGGTACGGTAACCAATATCACTAGTACGACAGCTTCCTGTTCAGGGAATGTGATTTCAAATGGTGGATCATCAGTAACAGCCAGTGGCGTCTGCTGGAGCACATCTGAGAATCCCACAGTAGCAAATTCTAAGACAACAGATGGTGCTGACCTAGGGCCTTATACCAGTATTATTACTGGTCTTTCACCCAATACCATATACTACGTAAGAGCCTATGCCACTAATTCTGAAGGAACTGCTTATGGGGAGCAAAAATCATTCAAAACAAACTATGAAGAAATAGGCGCTACATTTACCGATTCCAGGGATGGTAAAGTGTATAAAATGGTAACCATTGGAGAACAAGTCTGGATGGCAGAAAACCTGGCGTATCTGCCCAGCGTTGTTGGTTCGGGAACAGGCTCAGAGGACGATGGTCATGAAGCAGATCCATATTATTACGTTCACGGTTATAACGGTACAGACGTAGCGGCAGCTAAAGCCACAGCCAACTATTCAACCTACGGTGTCCTCTATAACTGGTTTGCAGCAATGGCTGGGGCTGCAAGCAGCAATAATAATCCCAGCGGTGTTCAAGGAGCCTGCCCTGTAGGTTGGCACCTTCCCAGTGATGCCGAGTGGAAACAATTGGAGATGTACCTTGGGATGACTAAGGAAGAAGCAGATGGCGCTGGTAATCGAGGTACAGACGAAGGTGGAAAACTGAAAGAAACAGGAACAACCCATTGGTACAGCGAAAGCGAGAGAACTACCAACGAAAGTGGTTTTTCAGCCCTTCCGGGTAGCAGCCGCTATAACTTAGGCACTTTCCAAAACATTGGAAGAGACGGCCTCTGGTGGAGTTCTACGGAGTACGTTATAATACCTGGCGCCTGGTACCGGGCTCTGTACTATGATCGCAGCACCGTGCCTAGGTACTGCTTCAGTAAAGCGGAGGGGTTTTCTGTTCGTTGTGTCCGGGATTAAGGTGTGCACAGAGGCTGTTACAGGGCGCACAGGCACAATGCGCTAAGCAACTGTAGCAGTGAACTATAATCAAGATGGTGGAACTTTGTTAACGACCAAGAAGAGTATCGAAAGAAAGGTAAGACTGCGGAAGTCGAGCGAACAGACTGGCTGAGCTACCCGACAGAGAACGACAAGGGACCGGCTGGCCAACTTTTATCTCCACGAAGTTTATCGGGTATTTTTTCAGTGCATATATACGGTGAATTATTACCATGGAAGTCCAACAAAAAAATAACCAGAGTAAAACCAAAAAACTGAAAA
>JAQVSH010000251.1 GCA_028700615.1 Bacteroidales bacterium | reverse complement strand
TGCTCATATTCAATTGTTTGCTTTGCCATGTATTTTGATTTAGTTAAACCAAAATCAAAGGTACACAGTTTGCAACTCAATTTTCATCAGTGTTTGTGCTTGTGCACTATCATGGGTGTTTCATAGTATTAAGAATTAAATCATTATTACAATATGTTTTTATTTGAAAGATATTCTCTGTAAAAAATTAAAGTAAAATTAATCCCGTAAGCAACTGACAGAGAACGCGTACGGATTGTCTTCTTCGTAGCCCTTGACTACGGAGTCCGAATAGGAGGCCATGGCAAAGACCCAGATGCTAAAAGCATCGTAGTGCGTAGAAGTCCACCAGCCGCCGTATTCACCGATTGCATCGATTATTCCATCGTCACCGCGGCCACCACCCGGAAGGGCAGAAAAACCGCCAGAGTTGGTGGCCCCGGTATTGGGGCTGTACCAATGAGAGGTCACTGATTCTTTCAGTTTGCCATCGGCAACGCTTGCTCCTCCGAGAAAATTAGTAAGTATTGTCAAATCTGCATTACTGGGTAAATGCCAGCCGTCCGGGCAACCTGTCTTTGCCGCATTCCAGTTATAGAGGACACCATAGGTTTTGTAGTTTTGTGTGGATTTTGCTTCAGCTACGCTTGTACCGTTATAACCATAAACGTAATAATATGGATCTGCTTCATGGCTTGAGTCTTCTGAGCCTGTTGTCGGACCTACGACACTAGGCAGATATGCCAGGTTTTCTACCATCCATACTTGTTCTCCAATGGTTGCCGTTTTGTACACTTTTCCATCACGGTTATCTCTAAAGGTATTGGGAGCGTCTTGTGGTGTACAGGAATAGATGAACACCAATGCAAACAGTAAAACAATCTTTTTCATTATTGTAAGGTTGTAAATATTATCAATGAGTTATAAAAATGTTTGCAAACTAATCTATAGCACACATACGTTTATTTTTACGCCCTCACAAGACAATTACGTCTTCACCAATCTGAATGCTTTTATATTGAAGTGCAAAAAACAGTCTAAATAAACTAATACTTTAAGCAACGCACAGAAAGACCCATATCCTTAAAATCGTAATGGTTTAAACTATAGATTCCGGATTCTTCAGAATAAAGAGTCCAGAACGAAGCTGTCGAATCACCAAACCAATCACACCAAAAACGACCTTGATAACCAATCCCCGCAAAGGAGCCGTTGTATAGTCGGAAGCCCCCTGGAAGACCTGTGAAACCACTTTCGTTTGTTGCTCCTGAATTTGGTTCCATCCAATGGGCTGTCCCAGTCTCTTTCATGTTTCCGCCGCGAACTTTCTTTTTACCAACTTCTTTTACTAAATCTTCCCATTCAAATTGATTAGGTAAATGCCAGCCAGTGGGACAAGCGTTTTTTGCTGCTTGCAAGTTATATAACACACCAAAAATTTGGTAGTTAACCATTTTCTTGGCTTCTTCTATATTTGTACCATCGTAGTCATATACATAATAATATGCTTCTTTTTTCGCTCCAAACCCTTGGCCATCGTTTTCACTTCCCGATGTTGGACCAAACACCTTAGGGAGATATGCAAGGTTTTCGGCCATCCACACTTAATCACCTATGGTTACAATTTTGTATACTTTACCATCACGGGAATCGGTAAGAGTATCAGGAGATTCCTGCTGCGTCCAGGAAGAGAAAAAGAAAATCGCAAATAAGAAAATAATAATTCTTTTCATGATAGAAATTTTTTAATATATATTATGGTTAAGTAGAATAAGACAATATAGACACCGTATTACAACAACTATAGAAGAAAACATTAATTAAACTTGGGTTTTTATGAAACCGTAAGGCAAAACGAATAAAAGAGAAAAACAGATCCTCTGCCTTTTGCCTGATTACTCCTTTAATATTTGTCACAGCTATTGTCAATTTAATACAAGCGCTTCTTGTGGTTGGTGGACGCTTCTTTGATTCCTGTCAGTTTGGGTTTGATTTTGGTAATATTGGCGCTTTTCCTGTTGTTACCGGTTGAATAAGAAAAATGCGTGTGGGAATAATTGGACAAGTGAGCGACTACCTTATGGCGGCAATCACTTGTATATAATTAATTCCGACACATAGGAAATCGGGAACAAAACCGCCCCCAAATTGGGGGCGGTTCTTTACAGCTTGTCTATCAAGTCCGCTTTGATGTCAATGTTTATGATTCTATACCGGGCGAATGCCCTACTCCCCTCTTTATGTTCGCTGAGGCTGCCGACCAGGTTGGGATCCTGCACCTTATTGTAAAGGTTCCCGACGAAAGACCTTCTCGCTAAATGCGAAGAGGCCAAATCTGCAATACTTTTCTGTTCAATCTCGCCGGTCGTTGGGTTAATCACCGATACTATCCCAGCGTCATGTCACAATTATTATGACGTAATAAATATGTTTAGTATCTTAGCCGTAAAAACAGCAATGAATACGTATAAAGTAACCCTTACCAGGGAAGAGCGGGAAACATTGATCGAGATCACCCGCACCGGGAAACATGCTGCAAAGAAAATCATTCATGCGCTGATCCTGTTAAATGTTGACAGTGGACCGTATGCGGTCGAAAAGCAAACCAATGAGGAAATCTGTAAGGTTTTGAAGATTGGCATGCGCACCATTGACCGGGTTAAGAAACGATTTGTGGAAGAAGGACTGGAAGCGGCGCTGAAAATGGCCCCTACTTCCCGAATATATGAAAAGAGGGTAGACGGTGATATGGAGGCCCATTTAATCGCATTGGCCTATGGTGAACCCCCGGCCGGATACGCCCGTTGGTCGTTGCGATTACTGGCTAACAAACTGGTTGAGTTGAAAATTACAGAAAACATATCATACGAAACGGTTCGCAGGACGCTAAAAAAAAAGAACTTAAGCCTTGGAAAATAAAAGGCTGGGTTATACCACCGCAGGGGAATGGCGAGTTTGTAGCCTGCATGGAAAGAGTCCTGGATATTTACAAAAGGCCATACAATGTTAAAAGACTTGTTGTGTGCATGGATGAATCGCCTAATCAATTGATAGGGGAAACCCGTAAACCCATACAGATGATTGAAGGACATGAGCGCAGGTGTGATTATGAATACGAACGGCTGGGTGTTTGTAATATTTTTCTTGCCAGTGAACCGCTTGTCGGGTACAGAAAGGTGAGAATCACTCCGTACAAATGTAAGACGGACTGGGCAGAATTTATTGAGCAAATAGCGACCCATTATCCGGAGGTTGAGAAGATAACCCTGGTCATGGACAGCCTTGGCACCCATACCCCCGAAGCCTTGTATGAACGTTTTGACCCGGAAAAAGCCAAAAGGCTGTGGGATCGTTCTGAATTTATCTATACGCCTATGCATGGCAGTTGGTTGAATATGGCAGAAATTGAATTGAACGTATTGAACAATCAATGTTTGGGTCGAAGAATCCGGACGATTGAGGAAGTCAGCAAAGAATCCGAGGCTTGGGCGCTTGCCCGGAACGGACAGGAAAAGACCATTAATTGGCAATTCACCACAGATCATGCCCGTATCAAATTAAAAAGATTATATCCGTCATATAATTGTTGACATAACACTAGGAAGTACCTCTAACTAAAGTGGGTGGTTATGACCGAAACGCCTGGGCGGGCATCACCGAAATACGCAATTTATGCTCCTTTACT
>JAQVSH010000250.1 GCA_028700615.1 Bacteroidales bacterium | reverse complement strand
ATGTCAGTTGGTATGTCAATTGCTTTGCTTATTGGTTTCTGGGGATTACACGAGTTTAGTTTTGATTCATTTCATTCGAATGCTGACCGGATTTACCGGATTTGCAGGCAAGGTTATATTAACAACGAGTCAACAATCATTGGGTCTGATTTTTCTCCGGTGGGAGTGTTGGCCAAACAAAAGTTTCCTCAAATTGAGGATTTTTGCAGGGTAATTCCCATGGAAAGAGAGCCTTTGAAAATTAGGGATACAAAGGCGTATGAGGACAATATCTGTGTTGTAGATGCAAACTTTTTTAGTTTTTTTTCTTTTAAACTTGAAAACGGAAATCCTGAGACTTGTGTGGATGCTCCTGATAAAATTGTGATTGACAGGAGAACGGCTGATAAGTATTTCCCAAATGAAGATCCGGTAGGGCAGACAATCGAAGTGTACGGCCGGGAGTTTCATGTGAGTGCAGTGATGAATAATATGCCTGAAAATTCGCATCTGAGATTTAATATTTTAGTGCCTTTGTCGGCGATTCAATGGCTCCGGGATAGCAGTTGGGGAAACAATGATAATTTTATGACTTATTTGTTGTTGAACGAAGGGGCCGATCCGGAATTACTTGCCGGAAAGATTACCGGCATGACGTATGAAAATGAACCAATTTACGAAAAGCTGAAAATAACACATTTTCTGCAACCCCTGACTGAAATTCATTTTTCACCCGGATTCCGTTTTGATCGTGCCATAACGAGCGATCAGAGGGTTGTTTTCATGTTCATTTCTCTGGCGATCCTTATTTTGCTGATTGCCTGCTTTAATTTTATCAATATGTTTATTTCCACGTCGTTTCTGCGGGCCAAGTCGATTGGAGTAAAAAAACTAAATGGGAGTTCACGAGCCAGTCTTTTATTTTCGTCCTATTTAGAAACCGGGTTATATATTTTAATTTCTACCCTTATTGCCATCATTATGGTAGGAATTATGCTTCCTTACTTTAATCAGATGTTAGGGTATAATCTGCATTTTAATTTCAGGGATTACCGGATTTATCTTTATGCGGCGGCTTTGATTTTTTCAACTATCATTATTTCAGGAACTTTTCCTGTTGTTTATATGCTTCGTTTTAATCCCGAGGCGATTATCCGAAATCGTTTTAAGGGTAGTGGTGTTACCTTGCTACAACGGGTTCTGGTAATCAGCCAATTTGTTGCATCCATCATGCTGATCAGTTCGGCGGGCTTGATTAAAAAGCAGATCCGGTATGTGGAGAATATGGATTTAGGCTTTAACAAGGAGCAGATATTGTATGTTTATCCACGGAATTTGGCGGGAAATTACATGTCTGTGCGCGATGAGCTTCTTCGGAATCCGAATGTTGTGGATGTGACTGCCAAGAATTGTCTTCCTTCCGAATGGCAGAACGGGGGTAATGTGGCTTTGGCCGGGAATGTCTCTGTAGAAAAGATTATGGAGATTTGCCTGATTCAGGCTAATTATCCGGATATGATGGAGATTCCTTTGGCAGAAGGTCGGAATCCTTTCCTTTTGGGACAGGTAAATACGACCGATTGTCTGATTAATCAGCAGGCTGCTGAAAGTCTCGATCTCAAAGATCCTGTGGGAATGCAGCTTCTCGTTGGGGGAAGTAACTATACGATTGCAGGGGTTTTAAAGGATGCCAATACAAAATCTTTGCATCTGAAAGTAGATCCACAGGTGTTTGTGGCCATGAATGAGGTTCATAGTTATTATTCCATTATGATTAAGGCGAACGGACAGTATGAAAGTGTCATCAGAAACCTGTCCAGGATTTGGGATCAGTACAATCCAGATGCTCCGTTCGAATATTTCTTTCTGAACGATGCGTACGATCAATTGTATAAATCGGAAAAAACGGCCTCCAACATCATTTCAGTGGGAATGGTTTTTTCATTGTGCCTGGCATTCATGGGTTTATATGCTATTTCACATTATGCGACCGAGCGTCGTGTCAAGGAAATCGGAGTTCGGAAGGTAAATGGAGCTCGTGTTTTTGAAGTATTGGTTTTGTTAAATCGGGATTTTATCCGCTGGATTTTAATTGCGGTGGCGGTCGCGACACCTGTCACTTGGTTTATTCTTTACAAGTGGCTTGAGAATTTTGCCTATAAGACGGCTTTGAGCGGATGGATTTTTGTGGTGTCCGGTCTGCTCGCGCTGGGTATTGCGATCCTGACGGTGAGCTGGCAAAGTTGGAGGGCAGCGACCCGAAATCCTGTCCAAGCTTTGCGTTATGAATAATTATTGTGGTTAAATAGTTATTGTGGTGTAAAAAAAAAGTATTTGTGGTTGAAAAGAACCCTGAGAGATCAGGGTTCTTTTTTTGAGGTTATTATGCCTGTTATGGGATAAATCCGGTCGTTAACGGATAAAACTGGTCATGACTTTTTGGACAGGAGCAGGGGCAGGGATGGAGTCTTTGGTTTGTTCCCGCAGGGTGAGGAGCCAGGCCATGTTGTCTCCCAATAGTCGTATGATTTGTACTCCTTCCGCATCTTGTTCTACTTCTCCGGGTGTTCTTCCATGAATGATGTTCCAGTAATTAGAGGTAGCCAGAATCATTTCAGAATAGGAGAGGTAATGCATCAGACTATCCAGCGTGGAAGAACCTCCTGAACGGCGGAGGGCAACCACGGCGGCTCCCACTTTATGTCTGAAGAGGTTCCCGTTGCTCCCCGATACATAGAAGACTCTGTCGAGAAAGCTTTTCATCGTGCCCGGAATCCCTGAGTAATAGACCGGAGAACCCAGAATGATTCCATCGGCCTGTTTCATTTTTTGTACCCACTCATTGAGAGGATCACTGGTGATGACGCATTTTTCGTTCTGGTTTTCTCTGCATTTACCACAGGCCAGGCAGCCTCTGACCGCCTTATTTCCGATGTGGATTATTTCAAAATCAATGCCTCTGGCTTCAATTTGTTCTCCTGCCATCCGTAAGGCATGGAAGGTGTTTCCTGTAGCTCTGGGGCTTCCGTTAATGGCTATTACTTTCATCCTATACTAATTTTTTAGCGGTCGTAGGCAACTTCCTGTTGCTGAAAGGTATTGTTATGTTTCCGGGTGTTGTGTGGCAACAGGTTCTTTATACTGTAATCAACTCATACAGGCGGGTTCCCAGACCCAGTTTTTCGGCATGTTCCAGACCTGACTGCCAATTGGTGTCGGGATGCAGTAGATGAAATTTTTCTTTCCCAACCATGGTCTCATGAGCATGTTTGTCTGAAAGGCTGTTTCCGGATAGCACCGGGGCTTTGGTCACCATGTCTGCACAGGCCTGGTCGAGAGCTACGGGATCTAAGGAGGCGGCAATGCCCAGGTCGGGAACGATGGCAGCATCATTGTAATTCCAGCAGTCACATTCGGGAGAAATATTCATCATGAAACTAATATGGAAATGGGGTTTATCCATGAGTACGGCTTTAGTATATTCCGCAATTTTGCGGTTCATTCCTTCGGAGCTGTCCCATTTGCCCAAAACCGCTCCTTCATACTGACAAAGGGCTACACATTGACCGCATCCCACACATTTCAGATAATCAATTTCTGCCTTACGGTCGGCCTTCAGATGGACCGCTTCGTGGGCGCAATGTTTTACACACACATTACATCCGATACAGTGTTCTTCCGAGATGACAGGTTGTGATCCG
>JAQVSH010000249.1 GCA_028700615.1 Bacteroidales bacterium | reverse complement strand
TTTGTAATTTTCTTATTTCCTGACAATTGAGCCTGTGCAGCAGGATTCATCAGAATCGTAGAACAGATCAGGGCCAAGGTAATTTTGAATATTCTTTGCATAATTCCGGTTTTTAGTACTTGTACGCGATCAAAGGTACAACAAATCTTTTTTGCACAGATTCTGATGACAAAGGAATCCCAGGTTATAAGTTTTCTATTTTTTTGAATTTCGGAACCAATAAATGCATAACAACCCATGCAATGATATATGCAGTAGAACAAATCATAAACATAATTCCGTATCCAATCCGGATATCACCTGCGGCTTTGTAATAATCAAACAAAGAGCCGGCAGCTGTCGCGATCATAATTCCACCAAGAGCTCCTGCCATGCCACCAATACCTGTTACTGAAGCAATAGCCCGTTTGGGAAACATATCGGAAACCGTTGTAAAAATATTGGCAGACCATGCCTGATGAGCTGAAGCGTCAATACCAATAATAATAACCGCATACCACATATTAAATTCTCCCATTTTCTGAGCACCAAGAACTAACAACGGGAACAAAGCATAAATAAACATCGCAGTTTTGCGTGCCTTATTGGAATCCATTCCACTTTCCATAAAACGTTTAGGTAACCAACCACCCAATATACTTCCGAATGTAGTCATCGTATAGACCAAAGCAATAGGAAGGCCAACCTGTGTTCCGGTCAATCCATATTGTTCTTTTAAAAATGCAGGTAACCAGAATAGAAAAAACCACCAAATAGGATCGGTTAATAATTTTCCAAAGAAGAAAGCCCAGGTTTGTCTGAATGTCAACAATTTAAACCAGCTGATTTTTTTCAATGCTGAATCATCTTCTGCTACCACCTCGTCTTTATCACTCATGATATGGTCGTATTCAGCTTGTTTTAGTTGTCCTTTAGCAAGCTTCTTCTCAGGAGTGTCGTACATAATCTTCCAAAATATAAGCCATAATAACCCGATGGCTCCAGTGATAATAAATGCCCACTGCCATCCCAGCGTGACCGCAATGAATGGAACTATCATCGGAGCAATAATAGCTCCTATATTTGTGCCTGAGTTAAATATTCCAGTGGCAAGTGCACGCTCTTTTTTAGGAAACCATTCAGCAGTTGTTTTAATTGCTGCCGGAAAGTTACCAGCCTCAGTCACTCCAAGTGCAGCACGAGCCACCCCAAATCCAAACGGACCTTTAGCGAAAGCATGTGCTATGGCCGCCAAACTCCAGCTTAGCAATGCCGCAGCATATCCCTTTTTTGTTCCAAATTTATCAATAACACCTCCAACCAGTAACATACCCAAAGCATAGGCAAACTGGAAGGCAATTACAATATTGGAATAAACAGATTCGTAGTGAGCCGGATCGTTTCCCAAAAGACCATCAGCTTCCAAATATGGCTTTAATAAACTAATTACCTGCCTGTCGAGATAGTTGATTGTTGTGGCAAAAAACACGAGAGAACAAATGGTCCAGCGGTATCGTCCGATGTGTTCAGGAATGGTTTCTTTTACAGACATAGAAGCGTGTTTATGAAAAGTTCTTGTTGACTTTCGAATGTAGTAAAAAATACAGAGCCTTGAAAATGAATTTGTGGATTTGACTTGTTTTTAATACTTTTAATAGATTCATTTAATCCTTATTATGATAATCATCCATGGAAAACAGGAGGACATTTATTCAAAAATCCGGATTGGCAGCAGGGCTGATGATCGGAGGCATGGGCATGAGCCCGGAAAGTTATGCCCGTATTGCAGGGGCTAATGACCGGATCAGGACAGCCATCATGGGGTGCAATCGTCGTTACGGCACTTATGTGCAGGGCTTTAAACAATGTGAAAACGTGGAAATCGCCTATGTATGCGATGTGGATAAACGCCGTCAGGATGTTGCCGTGGCTGCTGTGAATAAAGCTCATGGATACTATCCGAAGGCAGAAAAGGACATTCGGAAAATTCTGGAACAAAAGGACGTGGACGCGATTTTTGTATCCTGCCCCGATCACTGGCATACCCCTGCGGCCTGTATGGCTCTTCAGGCCGGTAAAAACGTATATCTTGAGAAACCCCTGACGCATAATCCGCGTGAAGGAGAAATCCTGATTGAATTTCAGAAGAAATACCCCAATCTGAAGGTGCAGTCAGGAAATCAGCAACGTTCTTCATTCGAAAGTCAGGAAATCATTCAGGAAATCCACAAAGGAGCCATAGGAGAGGTGTTTCAGGCTACGGCATATTACGGAAATGCACGGGACCGGGTTCCGAATCCACAAAAAGTACCCGTTCCGGAATGGCTGGATTGGGAGCTTTTCCAGGGGCCGGCTCCCAGGACTGATTTTCTGGATATTTGGGCCGATTACAATTGGCACTGGTATTGGAACTTTGGTACGGCAGAGACCGGCAATAACGCCATGCATGAACTGGATATCGCCCGTTGGGCATTGCAGGTCGGCGCCCCTCAGGAAGTGACTTCTTATGGCTTTAAAAACCATTGGAAAGACGATGGCTGGGTGATGTATGATACAATGGATGCCACGTTATTGTATCCCGGCGGGAAAATCATTAAATGGGATTGCAAATGCCGCAATAATTACCAGACTTTCAAAGATGCCGGCGGAAGGGGTGTGATTGTATACGGTTCGGACGGAACGGTTTTTCTTGACAGAAACGGTTATGCCCTCTACGATCGGGGAGGGAAAAAGATCCGTAGTGCTCAATCAAAAGAAAAAAGCTCAACCACAGGTCTGGGCGGGGAAGGATACCTGGATTTACTGCATCAGCGCAATTTCTTCGCTTCTATCCGAGGAACGGCCCAGCTGACCTCTCCCGTTGAAATGGGAGTTACCAGCACGCTGCTGTGTCATTTGATCAATATTTCCTACAAGGAGGGCAATAAACCCATTGCAGTGGATCCTGTTACCGGTCACCTCAAAGACGAATCCCTTATGAAAAAACACTGGGGACGGGAATATGAAAAAGGCTGGGAACCAATACTATCATAAAAAATTAAGCCTCTAAAAGAAGAACGCTCCAACCGGAGCGTTCTTCTTTTAGACCGTATAGGTGGTAGAAATGGTATCTCCCCCGTGTCCGGTCCAGTTCGTGTGAAAGAATTCCCCCCTGGGTTTATCCGTCCGTTCGTAAGTGTGGGCTCCGAAGAAATCTCTTTGGGCCTGCAGCAGATTGGCCGGAAGCCTTTCACTTCTGTATCCGTCATAATAGGTTAAAGCAGAAATCATAGAAGGAGCGGGAATTCCGTGAACCACTGCCAGCGCGGCAATATTTCTCCAACCCTTCTGGGCCGCGGAAAGTTTTTTGGTAAAATACGGATCCAGCATAATATTGGTCAACTCGGGATTGCTGTCAAAAGCCTCCTTGATTTTTCCAAGGAAAGCAGAGCGGATAATACAGCCGCCCCTCCACATCAGGGCAATGCCCCCGTAATTGAGATCCCAGCCGTATTCTTCAGCGGCAGACCTCATTAATGCGTACCCCTGAGCATAGGACACGATTTTAGAGGCAAACAAAGCTTTTCTCAGGTCTTCCACCAGGGCTTTTTTATCTTCCACAAAAGAGGAAAGCGGTCCGGCCAGAATCTTAGACGCAACTACCCTGTCTTCTTTTTGCGCAGACAAACACCGTGCGAAAACAGCTTCCCCAATCAGGGTAAGCG
>JAQVSH010000248.1 GCA_028700615.1 Bacteroidales bacterium | reverse complement strand
TAAAGCAACTGGAACAGATTCTGACGGTAATTATCTGTTTCATTGTCATAATAACGGATATTCCCCGCATCATCATAATATATTCCCGCAGGATTGTATCTTCTGTCCTGTTCAATCATGGAAGGAGATGACCCTTCCCAGGTAATGCCGGTATGCTGATCCCCAAGAATGTAATGAAACCTTAACAAACTTTTTGCACTGCGGTATGAAAACGAAGTAAACAAAGACTGGTGATTGACCTTTCCGTTACGAACATATCCGTCACTAAGAACCTTCGAATACCGAAAATCCATCGAAAGGCCGCTTTTCATCATACCGGTCCCGAAAGCAAGAGAAGACTCATAAGTATGATAACTCCCGATTCCCGTGGAAGCCATTCCGTATCCCTCCACAGAGTTTCCCAGAGATTGCAGATTCAGCGCACCTCCAAAAGAAGCGGGTCCGTTCGTGGAGGTTCCCACTCCTCTCTGGACCTGAACATTCCGAAGAGAATAAGACAAAGCCGGCAAATTCACCCAGAAAACCTCCTGAGACTCGGCATCATTCATGGGAATCCCGTTTAAGGTCACATTGATCCGGGAAGAAGAACTTCCCCGTATACGTAAAGAGGTGTTTCCTGCAGGTGTGCCGTTCTCCGAAACCGCCACCAGAGAAGGGGTCAGCGAAAGGACATAGGGAAGATTGGCAGCAGCATTGTTTTGATTGATCTCAGCAGATCTCACCTGAGAAAAGGCGACCGGAGTGCGGCTGCCGGCACGGGTTGAAAGCACAAGAATTTCTTCCATTTGTACATTCCACGCAGCGCTATCGCCGGGAAGTTTCTGGGCCGGAACAGCCCAGGAGGTGCACAAAACACCCAGAAAAAAGAAAACCTTCTTCATTGATTTAATTTTAAGACCCTCCATCTAACAGACAGACAGCCCGGTTCAACAAAAAAGGGGTTTATAAAAGAGATATCTACCAGCGTAAAAAAACGCTTTCCCTACGGCGGCACAACCCGCATCAGGTTCAAAGGGTATGATCTCAGCCCCGCAAAGGGCACCCCCAAATAAAAATACAAATAACAAACTTCGTGACAAAAATAATATATTCCTGATTCCATCCAAAGAACCAGAGATATATTATTACATACTTTCGAGCACTCTCACCGCTTCTTCCAAATATACGTCTTTTTCAAGAGAATTAATCCAGGTGGCATTCCGGCTGATCTTCACCGTATCCGTACCCACTTTCAAAGCATCTGCAGAAAGAATGGAAACATTTAATGAGGTCATCCGGGCATTCATTTCATTGAGTTTTTTATTCGCCTCTTTGCGTGCAAGGTCTCTGGCTGTATATAAATCCAGATTCAAAGGCACATTAGAGTCATCCCGCTGTTGTCTGAGCAATTCCATCTGTTCCCTCAGAATAGAAAAATTCTTACTGGTATCAATACGAGCCTTACTTTCCTGAATGGCGGCAGCAAAAGTTTCGTTTTTATCATACATCGTATAGGATGCCGGATCTATTTCCGTCCAGGGAAGAGGGAAATCTTCCTGACGTTCTCCAATCTGCATCTCACTATACAGATCAGGCATTACAATGTCCGGACGGACTCCCTTGAGCTGGGTGGACCCGCCGTTAATTCTGAAAAACTTCTGAATGGTGATCAGCATCGAACCCACATTTTCTTTATCCTGGGAAGACTCTCTGAGCAAATCATTGAGATCAACCACGGTCTGAACAGTTCCCTTTCCAAAAGTTGTAGAACTACCCATAATAATAGCCCGCTTATAATCCTGCATCGCAGCCGCCAAAATTTCAGAAGCCGAAGCACTGAGAGGATTGACCAGAATAATCAGGTTGCCGTCATACTGAACCTTAGGATCAGTGTCGGACAACACCTGCTTGCGTCCGTTTCTCTGGCTCACCTGAACAATCGGCCCTTTGGGAATAAATAAACCCGCCATCTTTACCGCATCGGGAAGAGACCCTCCCCCATTATTGCGCAAATCAAGAATGATCCCTGAAACATTTTCGGCTTTCAGTTTTTCAAGCTCGGCAGCCACATCATCAGCACAACTGCGGCCGGTTTGAATATTGTTAAAATCCACATAAAATTTAGGAAGATTGATATAACCTATTTTTTTGTCATTACTGAGAGTATCTCTCAGAATGGCCGATTTCGCATAGGTTTCCTCCATAATAATAACATCTCTTGTAATCGGAATCTCTTCAATCGACCCATCCACATGTTTTACTGTCAGAACAACAGTAGTACCCTTCTTCCCGCGGATTTTTTTCACCACATCATCAATACGCATTCCGTAAACATCCATCGGCTCAACCTCTTCAGCCTGTCTAACCTTGGTAATAAGATCATTAATCTTCATTTTCCCCTGAAGCCAGGAAGGACTTCCGGGTACCAGGTCAACCACTTTGATATACCCTTCGTTCTCCTGAAGCGTAGCACCAATTCCTTCAAACTGACCGGACATACTGATGTCAAAATTCTCCTTATCCTGAGGCGGAAGATATTGAGTATGAGGATCAAACACAGAAGTAATCGCATTGATATAGATAGACATATAGTCCGATTCATTCCTTTGTTCAAGACGGGTAAAAAAATCTTTATAAAGATCCTCCACCTTGGAACGGGATTCTGCTTCCAGAGCAGTCAGCGTTTTCATTTCCACGGTATCGGATTTTTGTGCTTTCTGGTTATTCAGAGATTCCTGAACACGAGTCATCACCTGATAAGTCAGAATTTTACGCCAGGAGTCCTTCAGCGCCATATCATTTTCAGCAAAAACGGTTTTCTCCGCGTCTGTTTCCAGCACTTCCTGAGAATTAAGATCCAATGGATTGGACAGCAATTCTTTATAAAATCCCTCCACCTGTTTCAATCGGCTCTGGTAGATAGTTAATACCTGCTGATAGAAATCAAAACGACCCGCTTTGATCTCATCATCCAGTTGATTTTTAAAAGGTTCAAACTTTTCCATATCTTCCGCCGTAAAGAATTGCTTGTTATAATCCATGGCCTTCAGATGGGTTTCAAAAAGGTTGGCGGAAAATTCATCGTCTAAACGGGGCGGGCTGTAATGAGCATAATCCAATGCACCGGTAACCAACTGGAGCAAAAGGTTTTGGTTAACAGGAGCAGCAGAACGTTGGCAAAAGGTATAGGAAGCCAACATCGCCAGAAATATCAAAGCCAGAGCGGGCACAGAAAATTTTCGATGCATGAAGAGGATTATTTTTTTCAACAGAGTCATACTCATTTCAGAACCTTTAAATTTAGCAAAAATACACCGTAAGGTCATACAAATTACACCTTTTAGGAATATTTAGGAATCTTTTCCATAAATCTCCCAGGATTTCTCCGCCTGAAAGATCAGCATATCCCACCCGTTTACAATGCTTGCGCCATAACCGGCTCCTTTTTTTAGAAAAAGGGTCTCTGAAGGATTGTAAACCAGATCAAAAAGCAGATGATTTTCCGATATGGCATCATAAGGCAGATCAGGAAAAGTCTCAATATGGGGATACATGCCCAGCGGCGTAGTGTTGACAATCAGGGTATGTTCTTTAATGTCTTCAGGAATCAGTGAATGGTATGTTCTGTATACCCCGGGACCTTCATTCCGGGAAATACTGTGTACCGTAATGCCCATTTGTTTCAGCACATAAATGACTGCTTTGGAGGCGCCACC